>DASXRW010000340.1:0-36129 GCA_036506355.1 Burkholderiales bacterium | reverse complement strand
AGCACGCCGTCGACCACTTCGACGATCTTCATCACCGGCACCGGGTTGAAGAAGTGATAGCCGGCAACGCGTCCGGGGCGCTTGCACGCTGCGGCCATCGCGGTGACCGAAAGCGACGAGGTGTTGCTCGCGAGGATGCAGTTCTCGCCCACGATCTCCTCGAGCTCGGAAAAGAGCAGGCGCTTTGCTGTCAGGTCCTCGACGATCGCTTCGACCACCAGGTGGCAGGGCGCGAGAGCCTGCAGCCCCGGCACCACCTCGATGCGGCTCACGATCGATTGCGGGTCCTTGACGCGCCCTTTCTCCGCGAGCTTGGCGAGCGCCTGCGAGATCGAGTCGATGGCGCGCTGCGCCGCGCCGGGCTGCGCGTCGTAGAGAAGGGTGCGCGCGCCGCACTGGGCGAGCACCTGCGCAATGCCGCGTCCCATGGTGCCGGCGCCGGCGACCGCCGCCGTGAAATCGCTGCGGGAAACATCAAGCATGAAGGGGCCGTTATTGTAGGCCGGACGCTGGCTATAATCGCCGCCGGAGGAGGAGAGATGCACCGAATCGCAAGCCTCGCGGCCATCGCGCTGCTGATGCTCGCTGCGCCGGCCCTCGGGCAAACTTCGGCTCAGTTTCCCGCGAAACCGATCACGCTGATCTGCCCGTGGCCGGCGGGCGGCACGACCGACACGCACCTGCGCAAGTTCGCCGAAGTGGCGCAGAAATATCTGGGGCAGCCGGTGGTGATCGAGAACAAGCCCGGCGGCGGCGGCATGATCGGGCCGGCGCAGATGGCGCGGCTCGCGAGAGCCGACGGCTACACCGTGTCGCAGTTGCCGATCACGGCGTATCGCCTGCCGCACCAGCGGCCCGTCGACTGGGACGCGCTCAAGGATTTCAGCTACATCATCGGCATCACCGGCTATACCTTCGGCGTCGTGGTGCGCGCCGATTCGCCGTTGAAGAGCTTCCGCGATCTCATCGAATACGCCCGCGCCAATCCCGGGCAGCTTTCGTACGGCACGCCAGGAACCGGCACTTCGCCGCATCTCCTGATGGAGGAGGTGGCGATGAAGACCGGCGTTAAATTCCTCCACGCGCCATTCAAGGGCTTCGCCGATTCCTCGCAGGCGCTGCTCGGCGGCCACGTCATGGCGCAGTCGGATTCCACCGGCTGGGGGCGCCAGGTCGACGCCGGCCAGGTGCGTCTGCTGGTCACGTTCGGCGAGAAGCGCACCAAGTGGGACGCTCCGACCGCGAAGGAGCTCGGCTTCGACATCGTTTCCTATTCGCCGTACGGCCTGGTGGGCCCGAAAGGCATGGAGGCGCAGGTGGTGCGCACGCTGCACGATGCGTTCAAGAAGACGCTGGATGATCCCGAGCATTTGAAGACGCTGGCGCAGCTCGACCAGGTTTACTGGTACAAGTCGAGCGAGGACTATGCGCGCTGGGCCGCCGAGACGCTGGCGGCGGAACGTGCGACCATAGAGCGGGTGGGGTTGCTTGCAAAATAGCTAAAATGGGAGAGCACCCATGAAGTACCGGAAGATTCTGCTCGCTTACAACGGCTCCCAGGAGGGCAAGCGCGCTCTGCTGGAGACGGCGGACCTCGCGAGCTTTCTCGGTGCCGAGATGCATCTCCTCGCGGTGGCGAGCATGCCGCCGAGCCTGTTCCTCACCGAGGGCTTCGTGCCCGAGGAGCTGCTCGAAGAAGAGAAGAAGCGCACGCAGACGGTGCTCGACGAAGGCATCCGCACGCTTCGCGAGCGCGGCTTCAACGCGGCGGGGCAGCTCGCCGTCGGCGAGCCGGTGGAGGAGATCTGCCGCTTCGCCAAGCAGCTCGGCGTCGACTTGATTGTCGTCGGCCATAACCAGAACACCTCGTTCGCGGCGCGCTGGTGGAAAGGCTCGGTGGGAGCGTCGCTGCTCGACTACGCGCCCTGCAGCATCCTGATCGCGCTCTCGAAAATCTAAATGCTCAAAGGCAGGCTGGAAGACGACCGGATGCTCACCGGTCGGGGGAAGTATGTTTCCGACTGGAACCTGCCGGCGCAGGCTTACGGACATTTTGTCCGCTCGGATCGCGCCCATGCAGAGATTCTCTCCGTAGATACAAAAGAGGCGCTGGCCCAGCCCGGTGTGCTCGCGGTGTTCACCAGCGAGGACATCAAGGGCGCGCTGAAGTCTCTACCGTGCGCGCTGCCGGTCAAGGGCCGCGGCGGCATGGAGCTCATCCATCCGGGACGTCCGGCGCTTGCGCAGGGTCGCGTGCGCTTCGCCGGCGATGCGGTGGCGCTGGTCGTCGCCGAAACTGCAGTCGCCGCGCACGACGCGGCCGAGCTGGTGGCGATCGAATATCGCGACCGCGACGCGGTAGTCACCGCTGCGCAGGCGGTCGCAGCCGGAGCAGCGCTGGTTCATGACAGCGTGCCCGGCAACCTGGTGATGGACTACGAGTCGGGCGACGACGCAGGGTCGAAGGCCGCATTCGCCAAGGCCGCGCGCACCATCGAGCTCGAAGTCGACATCTCGCGCGTGGTCGGCAATCCGATGGAGCCGCGCGCCTGCCTGGCGCATTTCGACGCCGGCGCGGACCAGTATCACCTCTACACCTGCACGCAGGGCGCCGGGATCATGCGCAATCAGCTCTCGGCGGTGCTCGGCGTGCCGCCGGAGAAGATCCGCGTTATCGCCGAGGAAGTCGGCGGCGGCTTCGGCGTGCGCTTCAACGTCTACCCGGAGTACTGTGCCGCGCTCTTCGCAGCCAGAAAGCTCGGGCGTCCGGTGAAATGGACCGGCACGCGAAGCGAGGTGTTTCTCGCCGACGAGCAGGCGCGCGACGTGCGCTCGCATGGAGCACTGGCCCTCGATGCGCACGGGCGGATCCTCGCGATGCGTTTCGAGATGCTGGCGAACCTCGGCGCCTACCTCGCGCCCACCGGGCCGTTCATCAATACCATCGGTATCGTGAACTGCCTTTCGGGCGTGTACGACGTCCCGGCGGCCTATGCCCGCATCCGCCTCGCGCTGACTAATACCGCGCCGATGGCCGCGTATCGCGGCGCCGGACGGCCGGTGATGTCCTACGCGCTCGAGCGCCTCATCGAGCACGCCGCGTTCGAGCTCGGCATGGACCCGGCGGAGTTTCGTCGCCGCAACTTCATCCGCCAATTCCCGTACAAAATCGCCGCCGGCTTCGAGTACGACTCGGGCGATTTCGCTGGCGTGCTCGACAAGGCGCTTAAGGCTGCCGACTGGAATGGTTTTGCCACCCGAAAAGCGGAATCGGCCAAGCGTGGGCGTCTCCGCGGCAGAGGAATGTCCACGTACATCGAAGCGACGGGCGCGGGCTTCGCGCCACAGGATCAAATCGAGATGCGCTGGAACGGTGACGGCGGCCTGACCGTGTACGCACCGACGCACAACCACGGGCAGGGCCACGAGACGACCTATGCGCAATTGATCTCCGGCGTGCTCGGCATGCCGATGGAGAAGATCGGGCTGCGTACTGCGGGGCCGGATTTCTACATCACCGGGAACGCCACCGGCGGTTCGCGCTCATTGCTCGCGGTCGGGGGCGTGATCTACCTGGGCGCCCAGGAGCTGGTGAAGAAAGGCATGGCGCTCGCGGCTGAGGCCCTCGAGGCCGCGCAAGCGGACATCGAGTTCGTGGAGGGGCACTACCGCATCAAAGGGACGGACCGGAAGATTTCAATTCAGCAGCTCGCGGCGCGCGAGCCGGGGAAGCTGGACCTCGCGTATGCGAACAAGTTCGGCTCCTGCTTTCCGAACGGCTGCCACATCGCCGAGGTCGAGATCACGCTCGAAACGGGCGAGGCGCAGATCGTGTCCTACGTCGCCTGCGACGATGCCGGCAACATCATCAATCACCAGATCGTCGAGGGACAGGTGCAGGGCGGGATCGCGCAAGGCGCCGGGCAGGTGTTCACCGAGCTCGCGGTGTACGACGAGTCCGGCCAGCTACTGACGGGCAGCTTCATGGACTACGCCATGCCGCGCCCGGGCGAGGTCGCCGGCCTCAGGATCCTCGAGCATCCGGTGCCGACCAAGCTCAATCCGCTCGGCGCGAAAGGCGTCGGCGAGGCAGGGGTTACGGGCTCGCTGCCGGCGCTGATGAACGCGGTGGTTGACGCACTGCGGCAGGCCGGCGTGCCGAGCTTCGAAATGCCGGCTACGCCGCGCCGGCTATGGGAGGCGCTCCAGGCGGCGCATCGCCGCGCGGCCTAGAAATTGCGAAACTCGCGCGATGGATCCCCGCCAGGCTTGGCCGCTGGCGCGGCGCGCGGTCGAAGCCTGGACCGGCGACTACGCGCCGAGCATGGGTGCCGCCCTCTCGTACTACGCGCTGTTCTCCATCGCGCCGCTGCTCCTGATCGTCATCGGCGTCGCCGGCTTTTTCTTCGGCGAGGAGGCGGCGCGCGGCGGGATCTTCGAGCAGCTCTCAGCGCTTATCGGCGCCGATGGCGCGCACGCCATCGAGGCACTGGTGGCGAGCGCGCGCAAGCCGCAAAGCGGCCTGCTCGCCATGATCGTCGGCACGGCGTTGCTCGTGACCGGCGCCTCCACCGTCTTCGGCGAGCTGCAGAACGCGCTCGACCGCATCTGGCGCGCCCCGGCGCGCAAGGAGAGCAAAGGCTGGTGGAAGCTGCTGCGCACGCGAGTGCTTTCGTTCGGCATGATCCTCGGCATCGCCTTTTTGCTGATGGTGTCGCTCGTGCTGAGCGCCGTGGTTTCCGCCCTGGGCAAATGGTGGGGGCTGCACCTCGTCGACCTGGCGCTGAGCTTCGCGCTCACGACGGCTCTCTTCGCGATGATCTACAAGATGATTCCGCGCGTGCGCATCGCGTGGCGCGACGTCTGGGTCGGCGCCGCGGTTACGGCCGCGCTCTTCGCGGTGGGCAAATGGCTCATCGGCCTGTACATCGGCAAGTCGAGCGTCACCTCCGCGTTCGGCGCGGCCGGATCGCTGGTGGTGCTCATGCTGTGGGTGTATTACTCGGCACAGATTTTTCTCCTCGGCGCGGAGTTCACGCGCGTCTTTGCCGAGGAGCATGGCTCGCGCGCGCCGTCTTCCGATGCGGGCCCGCCGCGCGTGACCGCTCACATCCGCGTGCAGGCGGCGGCGAATTCGCCGGTGGCGCAGCCGGCGAGGCCGGTCGGGGCGATCGCCAAGCTCGGCGCGGCGCTTGCTCTGGGTGTAGGGGCCAGCATTGGCCTCGGTTTCCTGAGGCGCCGGTAAACTATGAGGCGAGCATGAGACCCGACGAAGACACGCTGCCGCGCAAGCCCTCGAGCTGGAGCGCCGCGATCGCCCAGCTGCCCGGCTTTCCGGAAGAAGCGAAACCCAAGCTCCCGCCGGTGGCCGACGGCAAGGCGCGCGAGGTGTCCTCGGGCATGTCCGACGAGGACGACGCCGAGCAGGCGCCGCGCCGCGAATAGGCACCGAGCGCATTCTCACCACGCACGTCGGCAGCCTGATCCGGCCGCCGGCGCTGCTCGAATTCATCCGCGCGCGGCAGAAGCGCGAGCCCTACGACGAGGCCGCGTACCAGCGCTGCCTCGCCGAGTCGGTGAAGGACGTGGTGCGGCGCCAGGCCGAAGCCGGCATCGATATTCCGAGCGACGGCGAGTTCGGCAAAGCGATCAGCTGGTCGCAGTACGCGCTCGAGCGCCTTGCGGGCTTTGAGCGCCGGCCGGCGAAGCCCGGCGCCAATCCGTTCTCGCGCGGCGCCGATCGCACGCGCTTCGCCGAGTTCTACGCCGAGCTCGATGCGGCCGACGGCCCGCCCGCCACCGCGGGGGCGAACGGCGTCCTGGCGGTGTGCGTTGCGCCGATTGAATACCACGGTCAGGAAGAACTGCAGCGCGACATCGCGAACTTCAAGGCCGCGCTCGCCGCCGCCGGCGTGAAGCAGGGCTTCCTTCCCGTCGCCGCGCCGGCGAGCGTCATCCCCGACAGGAAAAACGAGTACTACAAGAGCGACGAAGAATGCCTGCGCGCGATCGCGAGAGCGATGCGCACCGAGTACAAGGCGATCGTCGATGCCGGCTTGCTCCTACAGCTGGACGACGCGCGCTTCGCCGTAACGTATGACCGGATGGTGCCGCCGGCCAAGTTTGAGGACTATCGCCGCTGGGTCGAGCTGCACGTCGAGGTGCTGAACGAGGCGCTGACGGGAATTCCCGAAGACCGGGTGCGCTACCACGTGTGCTGGGGCAGCTGGCCGGGGCCGCATACGACGGATGTACCGCTGAAGGATGTCGTCGACCTAATATTGAAAGTCAAAGCCGGCGCCTATCTCATCGAAGGCGCGAACCCGCGACACGAGCATGAATGGCGCGTGTGGGAAAAAGTGAAGCTGCCGCGCGGCAAGACACTGGTGCCCGGCGTCATCAGCCACGCCACCAACATCGTCGAGCATCCGCAACTTGTGGCCGAGCGCCTGGTGCGCATCGGCAAACTGATCGGCCGCGAAAACCTGATGGCCGGCACCGACTGCGGCTTCGCGCAGGGGCCGTTCCACCGGCGCGTGCATCCGTCGATCATGTGGGCCAAGCTCGAGGCGCTCGCTGCCGGCGCGCGACTCGCGAGCCGAGAACTTTCCTGAGGAGAACGCCATGCCGAACCATGTCTACAAGACCATCGAGCTCACCGGATCGTCGCCCAAGGGACTCGAGGAAGCGGTCCGCAACGCCGTCGCCAAGGCGTCGACGACGCTGCACAACCTGCGCTGGTTCCAGGTGATCGACACGCGCGGCGAGATCGAGAAAGGCAAAGTGGCCCATTGGCAGGTGACGATGAAGGTGGGCTTCACGCTCGACTGAGCGATGCACGTCCTGGTTCTCGGCGCCGGCGTCATCGGCGTGACTTCCGCTTGGTATCTCAGCAAAGCGGGCCACGAGGTCACGCTGGTCGACCGGCACGACGCGGCGGGCCTCGAGACCTCGTTTGCCAATGGCGGGCAGATCTCGGTGTCGCACGCCCAGCCGTGGGCCAATCCGCGCGTGCCGCGCAAGATCCTGAAGTGGCTCGGCCGCGAGGAGGCGCCGCTCCTTTTCCGGCCGCGCGCCGATCTCGCGCAATGGCTCTGGGGCCTCGCGTTCCTGCGCGAATGCACCCCCGCGCGCACCGCCCACAACATCCGGCAGTTGGTGACCCTCGGCTTGTACAGCCGTACGAGTCTGCAGGAGCTGCGCGCAGAAACCCGCATCGAGTACGACCATCTGGCGCGCGGCATCCTGCATTTCTATACGAGCGAGCGCGAGCTCGGCTACGCGGTCGAGTCGGCGCGCGCGATGCGCGAGCACGGCTGCGACCTCGAGATGGTGAGCGCAAGGCGCTGTGCCGAGATCGAGCCCGCGCTGAGAAACGTGCCGTTGGTCGGTGGCAGCTGGACGCCGTCGGATGAATCGGGCGATGCGCATAAGTTCACCCAGGGCCTCGCCGCGCTCGCCGCAAAGCGCGGCGTGCAGTTCCGCCCCGGGCGCATCCTCGCGCTCGGCGCAGAAGGCGGACGCATCGCGGGAATCCGAGTCGCGCGGACCGACGCGTGCGAGGAGGTGCTGCATGCCGATGCGTACCTCGTCTGCCTGGGGTCCTACAGCCCGCTCCTCGTACGCCCGCTCGGCATGCGCCTCGCCATCTATCCGCTAAAGGGCTACTCGGTGACGCTGCCCGTCGCCGATCCGGCGCGCGCCTACACCGTTTCCCTGACCGACGATGAATACAAGCTCGTGTTCTCGCGCCTGGGCGAACGGCTGCGCATCGCCGGCACCGCCGAGCTCGCCGGCTACAGCACCGAGCTGAACGAGGTGCGCTGCCGCGCCATCCTGCGCCGCACGCTCGAGCTCTTCCCCGGCGCCGGCGACCCGGCGCGCGCGCAGTTCTGGACCGGCCTGCGGCCGGCGACGCCGTCGAACGTGCCTTACATCGGCGCGACGCGCTACCCGAACCTTTACCTCAATACCGGGCATGGCACGCTCGGCTGGACGCACGCCTGCGGCAGCGGCCGGGCGATCGCCGACATCGTGAGTGGCCGCAAGCCCGAGATCGATTTCGCTTTCACCGGCGTGCGCAACTCCGGCGGCATAGTCATACCGGCTCATGCCGCGTAGCGGCCCTAGCGCAACGCACATGCGGGTTGGCCTGCGCTAATGCGGCATGCTGAGCTGGGCCCTCAGGTTCCTGATGGCGGCTGCCCTAGCCGCGTTCGTCGCGTCGAGCCAAGTCGCGCCGGGTGCGGTGCTGATCGCGAAAATCGCGGTCGCCGTGCTGCTCGCGCTCTGCACCGTGTCGCTGGTGGCGGCGCTGCGCCGCGGACGCGCGAAATAAAAGCGGGCCCGTGGGCCCGCCTGAATACCTTCGCTTGACCGCTTACTTCGCCGGCCGGGTTCCGCCGGTGGCGGCGTTGCGGTCCTGGTCCTTATTGCCGGTCACTTTTTGCTTGGCCGTGCGCAAATCCTTCTTGGTCATCACCGTCAAGTACTCGGTGCGGCTGAGTTTGCCGTCGCCGTCCTTGTCGGCTTTCTTGAAGTTCTTGGCGAGGAAGGGGTTCGCCGCGGCTTCGGTGCGGGTCAGATAACCGTCGTTGTTCTTGTCCAGGGTGTTGAAGCCCGGATCGTTCGCCGGTTTGTCGGCAAACGCATAACCCACAGCCAGCGCCAGCGCAGAGGCGCCGATCACCAGTGGTTTCGCGACTCTCATGTGACCTCCAGTGCGAGTAAGAAGCACTAGAGGTGCTGCAGGATTTGTGCCTGCAAACAGGCTGTGAGTCAGCGCGGCGTTGCGCCGCAGTTCACCAGGTCCTGGTCGGACATGACCGGCTTGATCTCGCACGCGCCGGTCTTGCGAAGCGGCGGCCGTGATTCGGGCTGTGATGCGGGCGCCTGTGCCCTCGCTGCGGGCGGCGCGGGGCGCGCGGCGGGCGCCGCCGGCTTCACGGCCCGGGGCACCTGCGGCTCGACGACCTGCAGCACCGGCGCTGGCTTCGAGGCCTCCGCCGCGGGAGGCGGCGGTGCTGCGGGCTGCATCGGTTGCGCCGCCACTTCCGGCAGCTTCTGGGGCGGCGCGGGCGCCACGACCGGCGCCGCAACGGCGACCGCGCCGGGCAGGCCGATGAAGGCGACGTTGTCGCGCTCGAGGTCGTATTGCAGGATCAGCGTCGCGTCGCCCGATTCGAGCGCGAACATCGGCTTGTCGGGGGCCGCGGGCGCCTGTGCCTTGGCGACCTCGTCCGGCGCCGCGCGTCGCACTTGCACCGGCTTGCCCGCGGTCAACGCGACCAGCGCCTGGTACACCGCGCGGCTGTCTGCCTCCGGCGCGAGGCCGAGCCGCTGCCGCAGCTCGGGCGACACGGTCACGCTCTCGCTGAGTACCATCGGCGCTGCGCCCGTCACGAAGGCGCTCGTCACGTAGGACCGCGCCTGCTGCTCGGTGGTCTTTCCCGATGGTGGCGACTGCTGCGCGAAAACCTGGCTGGTCGCGACGAGCGCGGCGAAGAGGAATTTCATGAACTACAAGATAGCGCAGAACAGCCCGCCTTGTGGCGCGCCCATTCCGGGCGGCGCGCAGCGAGGTCTTCGTGCTCGGGCTGCCCGTCGTACGGGTGCGCGAGGACCCGCATCAGGCGCTCGAGCACGGCGCCGTCGCCGGCTTCGAGCGCGTCGATCGCCTGCTGCGCGAGATAGTTGCGGAACACGTACTTCGGGTTGACCTTGTCCATTTGCCGGGCGCGCGCCGCGCCGCCCGGGCGAACCCGCTCGACATAGCGCCGCAGCCAGGCGAGCAGGCGTTCGTGCACTGCATCCTCCACATAAAAGGCGGCGCGCAGCGGCGCCAGCAATGCTTCGTCGCTGCCGTTGAGCGGGACCGCGGCGAGCTTGCGGAAGAAGAGCGTGAAGTCGGTCTCGGTCTCGGAGAGCGCTTCCAGCAGATCGCGCGCTAGCTCCTCGTCCGGCGACGCCAATCCCAGCTTCTGCGCGAGCGCGCGCCGCCAGGCCTCGTTGAACGTATCGGCGTAGAGGTTCAGTCCCTCCTCGAGCTTTTCGCGCTCGACGAGCGGCAGCAGCGCTTCTGCGAGGCGCGCGAGGTTCCATTGCGCAATGCCCGGCTGGTTGCCGTAGCAATAGCGCCGGCCCTGCGCGTCGGTGGTATTCGGCGTCCACATCGGGTCGTAGCCTTCGAGCCAGCCGTACGGACCGTAGTCGATGGTCACGCCGAGGATCGACAGGTTGTCGGTGTTCATGACGCCGTGCACGAAGCCCAGGCGCATCCAGTCGACCATGAGGAGCGCGGTGCGCCGGCACACCTCCTGGTACCAGCTCGCGTAACTGTGCCCGGCGAAGTGCTCGCGGATCACGTAATCGGCGAGACGCTTGAGCGCTTCGAGCTCGTTGTTCGCCGCGAGGATCTGAAAGTTGCCGAAGCGCACGAACGACGGCGCGACGCGACATACGATCGCGCCGGGCTCGGGGCGCGGATGGCCGTCGTAGAACATGTCGCGGATCACGGGCTCGCCCGTGCCGACGAGGGAGAGCGCGCGCGTGGTCGGCACGCCGAGATGAAACATCGCTTCGCTGCACATGAATTCGCGCAGCGACGAGCGCAGCACCGCACGGCCGTCGGCGGTGCGCGAGTAGGGCGTCTTGCCGGCGCCTTTCAGCTGCAGCTCCTGGCGCGAGCCGTCGGTGCCGATGAGCTCAGCCAGCGTGATCGCGCGCCCGTCGCCGAGCTGTCCCGCCCAGTGGCCGAACTGGTGGCCGCCATAGCGCGCGGCGTAGGGTTGCATCCCCGGCAGGACGCGATTTCCGCCCAGCGCTGCCACCGCCTGCGCGCTCGGGCGCGCGAGACCGAGCGACTCGCCCAGCGCGTCGGACCACGCGAGCAGCTTCGGCGCCGCCACCGGCGTCGGCTCGACGCGCGTATAGCAGGCATTGCTCACCTGCCGCGGCACGTTGATGAGCACCGGGTCCGCCGGCAAATCGCGCACGAAGGTGTTTTCGAAGCTCGCTTGTGCGAGATCGACGAGCGTGGCGCGTCGCTTGGCGGCGGCTCTCATGGGTGCAATTATCGCAGCACGGCCTGTGCCTACCTCGCGCGCATAGCGCTTGCAAGGCGCAGGTAGGAGGTCACCAAGAAACAGTCAGGCAGGCGGTCTCAAGCACCGCGCGGGCTGGCGCGGCGGCAAGCATCCCAAGCGGCGCCATCCGCGTGCGAAAGTAACGGCGTAGAGCGTGCAGGAGTGCGCAGACGCCTGCCGCCGATCCATCTCAACTCGCCGGCTGTCAGGCATGCCGCCGGGGCGCGGCAAATGGCACGGCGGTTTATGCGGCTAACGGGTAGCCTGCGTGCAATGTCTCGTTTCTCCTCCTCCTCGGGTCGAGACACCAAGCCCGGAAATAGGCGAACGCCAGTCCGGGCTTCTTCATTTCTACGGGTACCGAATCACGCGGCGCGCAGCACGCTCAGGCGCTTGCAGTAGCTCCGCCGGAATAGAGCAACCTTTGCAGGCGCTCGGTGAACTCCCCGATGCGCTCGTCCGTCGGCAGGTCGATGCCCGCGATCCAGCGGTAGACCTGCGCGGGCTCGACCTGCAAAAGCAGCGCGACGTCCAGCACGGTTCCGGTCAAGCGGGACGCGCGGACGAGGAGATAAGGGAAGTCATTCATCTCCGAGCCAAGCTACCGCACGCTTTCCTGCCCGCAAGGTAGGAGTTGTCGGAAAAGCGGTTCTTCTGAAAGCAGCGGTGCGCTAACGCACAACCTTCAGGAAGGGATTGGTGGAGGCGGCGGGAATCGAACCCGCGTCCGTAAGCCCTCTACAGTCAGGACTACATGCTTAGCCTGGTCTTTTGATGCCTTCGCTTTGCGCCCGCCAACCGGCAGGCTGACGCTCGGCTAGCCGCTTCGACGGATCCCCCGGGCCAAGCGGCCAAGCCCGGGAGAGAGGCTGATGTGAATGACGCTGCACCGACCTTGCGGCCGGCCTAGCCCATCAGCAAGCTAGTGCAGCGTCCAGCAGGTATTAGGCTGCTAGAGCGAAACGCTCGTCGTTGGCGTTTGTAGTGTTTCCAGATGGTTTTACGAGGTGCTCTGGACCTCGGCATGCCCTGCGCTGCTTCGTTGCCCACGTCGAAACCAGGTCGCCCCCGGATTCAGTGTCCATTTTACTCTTACGACCAACCCTTTAGAACCAGCTTGCCGATCATGGTTCCCGATTCGAGCCGCTCGTGGGCCTTGCGCAGATTCGCGGCATTGATCGGCGAGAGCGTCTCCTTCAGCGTGCCGCGCAATTTGCCGCTATCGAGCCAGTCGGCGACCTGGTTCAGGAGCTTGTGCTGCTCGATCATGTCGGGCGTCTGGAAGCGCGCTCGCGTGAACATCAGCTCGAAGCAGATCGCCGCGCTTTTGGCGCGCACCGCATCGAGCTGCAGCGGGCTCTTGTTGCCCACGATGAGCACGATCGCGCCTTGCGGCGCGATGAGATCGCCGATCGCCGCCCAGTGCTCGTCGACCTCGTTGAAATTGGCGATGTAGTCGACGTGCTTCAGGCCCAGCGCCTCGATCTGCGGCCGCATCGGCTTGCGGTGGTCGATGACGTGGTCGGCGCCGAGTTCCTTGCACCAGGCGATCGTCGCGCTGCGTGATGCGGTGGCGATCACGGTGAGACCGGCGCTCTTCGCGAGCTGGATGCCGATCGAGCCGACGCCGCCGGCGCCGCCGATGATGAGCAGCGAGCGGCCCTTGACGACTTTCATGCGCTCGAAGAACGCCTCCCAGGCGGTGATCGCGGTCAGCGGGATGGCGGCCGCCTGCGCGAAGTCCAGGCTCTTCGGCTTGCGCCCGACGATGCGCTCGTCGACCAGATGGAACTCGCTGTTGCAGCCCGCACGCGTCACGTCGCCGGCGTAGTAGACGGCATCGCCCGGCTTAAAGAGGGTGACCGCATCGCCCGCTGCAGCCACGGTGCCGGCGGCGTCCCAGCCCAGCACGCGCGGCGCGGACGGGGCGATCTTTCGTTGTTTCGTGTCGACCGGGTTGACGGCGACCGCTTCGACCTTCACGAGGAGGTCGCGCCCCTTCGGGGTCGGTTTCGGCAGCTCAATGTCGACGAGCGAACCGAGCTCGCCCGAAGTATGGGCAATGGCTTTCATAGGTGCTCCAGGAGTTCGGAAGGATGGGAGATGATCGCATCGGCGTTCCAGGCCGCCGGACCCGGGTTCTCGGTGCCGTGGTAGCCGTACTCGACCGCGACGCAGCGCATGCCGGCGGCGCGCGCGGCTTGGATGTCGCGCAAGTCATCGCCGACGTAGACGCAATCGGCTGGCGCCAACTCCAGCTGCGCCGCGGCGGCAAGCAAAGGCGCCGGATGCGGCTTGAGGTGCGGCGTGGAGTCGCCGCACACCACGCAGGCGGGCGCGACGCCGAGGTCCTGCACCAGGCGCGCGGTGAAGCGCAGTGCCTTGTTGGTGACGATGCCCCAGGCGATGTGGCGCGCGCCTAGCTCGCGCACCAGCTCGGCGATGCCCGGGAAGAGCCGCGTATGGACGCAGATCGCCTGCGAGTAGCGCTCCAGGAATTCGTCGCGCATCGCGCTGTAAGCCGGATGCTCCGGCGTCATGCCGAAGCCGATGCGTAGCAGTCCTCGTGCGCCCATCGAGGCATACGGCCGCACGCTTTGCGGCGCCAGCGGTTTCATGGCACGGTCGCTGCGCATGCGGTTGACGGCGGCCGCGAGGTCCGGTGCGGTATCGGCAAGCGTGCCGTCGAAATCGAACAGCACGGCGCGGCTAGTCACGCACGCAGCGCAGGAGATAGTTGACGTCGCAGTCGCGCCCCAGCCGGTAGCGCTGTGTCAGCGGGTTGTAGGTCATGCCGATCAATTCGGCGGCGCGCAGGCCGGCGCCGCGCGCGAAGCGCGAAAGCTCCGAGGGCTTGATGAAGCGCAGGTAGTCGTGCGTGCCGCGCGGCAGCAGCCGCAGCACGTACTCGGCGCCGATCACCGCGAAGAGATACGACTTCGGGTTGCGGTTGATGGTGGAGAAGAACACCTGCCCGCCGGGCCGCACGAGGCGCGCGCATGCGGCGACCATGCTCGCCGGCTCGGGCACGTGCTCCAAGAGCTCCATGCAGGTCACGACGTCGAACTCCCCCGCATGGCGCTCGGCGTAGTCTTCGGCGGTGGCGCGCTCGTAGGTCACCCGCGTCTTGCTTTGCAACAGATGCAGCTCGGCGACGCGCAGCGATTTCTCCGAGAGGTCGATGCCCGTGACCTCGGCGCCGCGGCCGGCCATCGCTTCGGCGAGGATGCCGCCGCCGCAGCCCACATCGAGCACGCGTTTGCCAGTAAGGCTCGCGCGCTCGTCGATCCAGTCGAGGCGCAGCGGATTGATGTCGTGCAGCGGACGGAACTCGCCGTGCGGGTCCCACCAGCGATGGGCGAGCTGGCTGAATTTCTCCAGCTCTGCCGGGTCGGCGTTCATCGAACCCATTGTCCCAAAAAAAAGCCCCGCCGAAGCGGGGCCTGGTTTGCGGCTGCGAGGGGCTACTTGTTCGTCGATCCGGACTCGCTGGAGGACGCGCCGCTCGCTGATCCGGCGCTCGAGCTCGACCCGGAGGTCGCGCCTGCGGCCGACGGCGAGCCGGTCGAGGCGGTGGCCTCGCGGCTGCCGAGCAGCTCCGCATCGACGCGCCGGTCGGGTTGCAGGCAGGCGATCAGCTTCTGGTTCTTGTTGTTCTCGGGGCCCATGTTGGTGCACTCGTTGCCGGTAATCGGCTCGCTCTTGCCTTTGGCCTCGACCTGCAGCCGCGTCGAGTCGACGCCTTTCTGAGCGAGGTAGTCGGCGACGGCCTGCGCGCGCTTCTCGGAGAGCTCCTTGTTGTACTCCTCGGAGCCGATGCGATCGGCGTGGCCGACGAGCACTACCTTGTCGACGTTTGCGCCTTGCGCGTTCTTCGCCAGCTCATCGAGCTTCTGCTGCCCCGCGGGCTTCAGGTCGGCCTTGTTGAACTCGAACAGCACGTCGGTCGAGAGCGTGATCTTCTCGATCACGACAGGCGCTGGCGCCGCGGCGACCAGGGGTGCGGGCGCTGGCGCAGCCGCCGGCTCGGGCGCTTTCGCGATGGGCGCCGGCGGTATCGAGGCGCGCGGCACCGCGTCGCACGGCGCAGCTGCCTTGTCGGCGCTCCACTCCGCGCCGGAGCGCCAGCACAGCCCAAACGGGTTCGTCGCTACGACGCCTGCACCGGAGCCGACATATCCGGTTGAGGGCGGCGGGTTGCCGGCACGCGCGGTCGCGCCTGCCGCTTGGGGTGCCGTGCTGCGCTGCGCTGTCGCTGCCTGTTCGCTTGCTCCGCTGGTCACGTAGCTTGACTGTGCATACGCACCGCCGGCCAGCGCGGCGATGAGCACTGCCAGAATTCGCTTCTCCATCCTCGTCTCCTTGTACAAACGTCGAAAAGTTTGCCGTGCCAGGCGGATCAGCTCGGCATGGTCCAGATGGAGCAGCAATTCACGTGCCGCAAAACAAAAACCCCGCCGAAGCGGGGTTCTGTTGGGCAAAACGGACTATTGACGCTATTGCCGGCGCGTGCCGATGACCTCTATTTCGACCCGGCGGTTCTTGGCGCGGCCTTCACGGGTCTTGTTGTCCGCGACCGGCTGCTTCTCGCCCTTGCCCTCCGTGTACACGCGGTTGGGCTCGATGCCTTTGGAGACGAGGTAAGCCTTGACCGATTCGGCGCGGCGCACCGAGAGCTTCTGGTTGTAGGCGTCGCTGCCGATCGAGTCGGCGTGGCCGATCGCGATGACCACCTCGAGGTTGACGCCGCGCACCTTGTTCGAGAGGTCGTCGAGCTTCGACTTGCCCTCGGGCTTGACCACCGACTTGTCGAAGTCGAACAGCACATCGGCGGCAAAGGTGACCTTTTCGGCGACCGGCTTCGGCTTGGGCGCCTCCGGTTTGATTTCTTGCCTCGGCGTGGGTGCTGGCGCGGGTGCGGGCGCCGGGGCAGGCTTCGGTTCGGGTGCCGGAGCGGGTTTCGGCACTTCCTGCGTCGCGCATCCAGCCGCAAAGGCCAGCGCAACGAGCAGCAGCCAGGCTTTCTTTATCATGATTCCCCCTGTTCTTATCAAAAAACCGATTTGTATCAAGGCCCTGCGAGAGCGCCGAGCGCATTCTGCCATAAGTGCAACTTAGTGTCCAAACGGGAAAACGCCGGGTTGCGCAATTTTCCCTCGCTCACTTGCAGGTCTCCCGCAACCCATACGTGCGTGACGTGCTCGCGGCCCGCCGCATACACGAGATGGGACACCGGGTCATAGCAGGGCGCGAGTTCCGCGCCGCGCAAGGCGAGCGCCGCGAGGTCCGCCGCCTTGCCGGGGCTGATGGAGCCGATGCGCTCGCCAAGGCCCAGTGCTTGCGCGCCGCCTAGGGTCGCCGCGCGCAGCGCCTGATGCGCGGGCATTGCCTGCGCGTCTCCCGCGACCGCCTTGGCGAGGAGCGCCGCGATGCGCATTTCTTCGAACATGTCGAGACGGTTATTGCTCGCGGCGCCGTCGGTGCCGAGCGCGATGTTCACGCCGGCGCCCGCCAGCTTTGCCACCGGGGCGAAGCCGCTCGCGAGCTTGAGATTCGACGAGGGGCAGTGCACCACCGAGCAGCCGTGGCGCGCGAGCAGCGCGATCTCTTCCGCAGTGAGATGCACCGCGTGCACCGCGATCAGGTTGGGCGCGACCAGGTTCAGGCGCCGCAGGCGCTCGAGCGGGCGCACGCCGTGCTCGGCGAGCGAGCCCTGCACCTCGTGCTCGGTCTCGTGCACATGCACGTGGACCGGCAGATCGAGCTCGGCGGCGAGCGTCGCGATCTGGCGAAAGCTCGCATCCGACACGGTGTAAGGCGCATGGGGCGCGAGGCAGAACGAAGCGAGCGGCTCGTCGCGGTAGCGATCGCGCAACTCGAGCCCTTTCCTCAGGTAATCGGCCGCGTCCGCGGCATACGCGGACGGAAACTCGATCACGATGATGCCGTGCGAGGAGCGCATGCCGGCTTCGAGCGCCGCCTCGAGCGCGGCATCTGGAAAGAAATACATGTCGTTGAAGCAGGTGATGCCGCCGCGCAGCATCTCGGCACAGGCGGCGAGCGTGCCGTCGCGCACGAACTCGGCCGAGACGTGGCGCTTCTCGGCGGGCCAGACGTGCTCTTCGAGCCAGCGCATCAGCGGCAGGTCGTCGGCGAGCCCGCGCATCAGCGTCATCGCGGCATGCGTATGCGCGTTGACGAGCCCCGGGATGAGGACGCACTCGGGCAGCGCGACTTGCTCGTAGCCGGCGAAGCGCTGGCGCGCATCGCCGGCGGGTAGCACGGCCTCGATCTTGCCGTCGCGGACCGCGACGGCATGGTCCAGGAGCACGCTGCCTGCCGGCTCGACCGGCACGAGCCAGCGCGGCAGAACGATAAAGCTGTGGGCTATCTCGGCGTGCCTTGTATCTCGACGACCACGCGCCGGTTCGGCGCGAGGCATTCGATCAGCGACTTGCGGTCCTTCTGATCCGGGCAGGATTTCGTCGGCAGCGTCTTGCCGAAGCCGAGCGTCTCGACCTGCGAGGCGTCGGCGCCCTTGGAGACAAGGTAGGCGCGCACCGCTTCGGCGCGCTTTTCCGAGAGCCGCTGATTGTACTGCGCAGAGCCCAGGCGGTCGGCGTGGCCGTTCACGATGATGTAGCGGATCTGGCCGAAGTCCCTGAGCTTGCCGACCACTTCGGAATCGAGCTTGCTCCTGGCTTCGTTGGTGAGCGTCGCCTTGTTGAACTCGAAGAGCTCGGTCGAAGCGAGATTCACCACCGCGGGCTTCTTGGGCTCAGCCGCGGGTGCCGGCTTGATTTCCTGCCTCGGCACTGGCGCCGGTGCCGGAGCCGGCGCGGGCGCCGGTTTCGGCTCGGGTGCCGGCGCGGGCTTTTGCGCCTCCTGCGTGGCGCACGCGGTGAGTGCGAGCGCGATCGAAACCGTGAAGATAAGCGTGCTGGATTTCATCCCTCCCCCCTTCTTTTTTTGCGTCGAGACCGGGCGCCATTTAAACACAGGCACAAGCCGCGACACAAGGCGTTTTTACGAGGGAAAACCGTCGCTTGCGCGAGATTTGGCGATGCCGCGCATGATAAAATTCAAGCTCTTCCCGCATGGAATCCTTCGCCAAAGAAACCCTCCCGATCTCACTCGAGGAGGAGATGCGGCGGTCCTACCTCGATTACGCGATGAGCGTGATCGTGGGGCGTGCGCTCCCGGACGTACGCGATGGCCTCAAGCCGGTGCACCGCAGGGTGCTCTACGCGATGCACGAGTCGAACAACGTCTGGAACCGGCCCTATGTGAAATGCGCGCGCATCGTCGGCGAGGTGCTCGGCAAGTACCACCCGCACGGCGACTCGGCCACCTACGAGGCGCTGGTGCGCATGGCGCAGGACTTCTCGATGCGCTACACGCTGATCGACGGCCAGGGCAATTTCGGCTCGGTCGACGGCGACGCCGCTGCCGCTTACCGCTACACCGAATGCCGGCTCGAGAAGCTCGCCTCGGAGATCCTCGCCGACATCGAGGCCGAGACGGTCGATTTCGTGCCGAATTACGACGGCAAGGAGCGCGAGCCCGTGGTGTTGCCCACGCGGGCGCCCAACCTGCTGGTGAACGGGTCCTCCGGCATCGCAGTGGGCATGGCGACCAACATCCCGCCGCACAACCTCGGCGAAGTGGTTGACGCCGCGCTGCACATGCTCGCGCATCCGAGCTGCGCGATCGAGGAAGTGATCAAGCTGATGCCAGCGCCGGATTTCCCCACCGCGGGAATCATTTACGGTATCGCCGGCGCGCACGAGGGCTACCGCACCGGGCGCGGACGGGTGGTGATGCGCGCACGCACGCACTTCGAGGATATCGGCAAGGGCGACCGGCAGGCGATCATCGTCGACGAGCTGCCCTACCAGGTAAACAAGAAGGCGCTGCTCGAAAAGCTCGCCGAGCTCGTCACCGAGAAGCGCCTCGAGGGCATCTCGGACCTGCGCGACGAGTCCGACAAATCGGGCATGCGCATGGTGATCGAGTTGAAGCGCGGCGAGATCCCCGAGGTGGTGTTGAACAACCTGTACAAGATGACGCAGCTGCAGGACGCCTTCCACATGAACATGGTGGCGCTGGTGGACGGCCAGCCGCGCGTGCTCAATCTCAAGGAGCTGCTCGAGGCGTTCATCTCGCACCGGCGCGAGGTGGTGACGCGCCGTACGGTGTTCCAGCTGCGCCAGGCGCGCACCCGCGGCCATGTCCTCGAAGGCCTGGCGGTCGCGCTCTCCAACGTCGACGAAGTGATTGAGCTCATCAAGAAGGCGCCTTCCCCGGCGGAGGCGAAGCGCGGCCTGATGCAGCGCGCCTGGCCCTCGGAGCTGGTGCGCAGCATGATCGGCGACAAGCCCGTCGCGCAGTTCAGGCCGGAAGGCCTCGCCGAAGGCTTCGGACTGAAGCCTGACGGCTATCGCCTGAGCGAAGAGCAGGCGCAGGCCATCCTGGAACTGCGGCTGCAGCGCCTCACGGGCCTCGAGCGCGACAAGATCCGCGACGAGTACGGCGAAGTGATGGCGACGATCGCCGATCTCATCGACATCCTCGCCAAGCCGGCGCGCATCGTCCGGATCATCGGCGACGAACTCAAGGCGCTGAAAGCGGCCTTCGCCGACGCGCGCAAGAGCGAGATCATCACCGTCGCCGAGGACATCTCGATCGAGGACCTGATCGCGCCGCAGGACATGGTGGTGACCTTCTCCCATGGGGGCTACGTGAAGTCCCAGCCTCTGGCCGATTACAGGGCGCAAAGACGGGGCGGCCGGGGACGCATGGCGACCACGATGAAGGAGGACGATTTCATCGAGCGCCTGTTCGTCGCGCACTCGCACGACTACCTGCTGTGCTTCTCGAACCGGGGGCGCCTGTACTGGCTCAAGGTCTACGAGGTGCCCGCCGGCAGCCGCTCGGCGCGCGGCAAGCCGATCGTCAACATGTTCCCGCTCGAGGAAGGCGAGAAGATCACGGCGGTCGTGCCGGTGAAGGAGTTCGACCAGGAGCACTTCGTTTTCATGGCGACCGCGCACGGCACGGTGAAGAAGACCCCGCTCGACGAGTTCTCGCGACCGCGCCCGAGCGGCATCATCGCGGTAGGGCTGGAGGAGGGCGACTACCTCGTCGGCGCCGCGCTCACCGACGGCAAATACGACGTCATGCTTTTCTCTTCCGAAGGCAAGGCGGTGCGCTTCGAAGAGGCCGATGTGCGGCCGATGGGCCGCCAGGCGACCGGCGTGCGCGGCATGCGGCTTGGCGACGGTCAGCGCGTGGTGTGCATGCTTGCGGCGAACAACGAATCCAAGGGCGTGCTCACTGCCACCGAGAACGGCTTTGGCAAGCGCACGCCGCTCGGCGAATATCCGCGGCATGGCCGCGGCGGGCAGGGCGTGATCTCGATCCAGACCTCCGAGCGCAACGGCGCCGTGGTCGGCGCCGTGCTGGTCGACGACAACGACGAGGTGATGCTCATCTCTACCGGCGGCGTGCTGATCCGCACCAGCGTTGCTCAGCTGCGCGAGATGGGCCGCTCGACTCAGGGCGTGACGCTGATCTCGCTCGACGCTGGCGAGAAGCTCGCTGGCATCGAACGCATCGAGGAGCGCGACCTCGGCAACGGTAATGGCAACGGGGGTAATGGCGGCAACGGCGATAGCCACGAAGAACTACCCCCGCCAGAGGCGCCGCCGCCCACGGTCCACTGATGTCCCGGATCTTCAATTTCAGCGCGGGGCCAGCGATGCTTCCCGCCGAAGTCCTATCCCGCGCCGGCGACGAGATCCTCGACTGGCACGGCAGTGGCATGTCGGTGATGGAGATGAGCCATCGCGGCAAGGAGTTCATCGGCATCGCTGCCGAAGCCGAAAAGGATCTGCGCGAGCTCCTTTCCATTCCGCAGAGCTACAAAGTCCTATTTGTCCAAGGCGGCGCCACGCTGCAGTTCGCCCAGGTGCCGATGAACCTGCTGCACGGCAAGGGCAAAGCCGATTACGTCTCGACCGGCGAATGGTCGAAGAAGGCGATCAAGGAGGCGAAAGCCTGGTGCGACGTGCACATCGCCGCGAGCTCCGAGGACAAGAACTTCACCTATGCGCCGAAGAACTGGAACGTGCGCAAAGACGCGGCGTACGTCCATTACTGTTCTAACGAAACCATCGGCGGTGTCGAATTCCATAGCGTTCCGGCTGCGCCGGTGCCGATCGTGGCGGATGCCTCGTCGCATTTCCTCTCGCGGCCGATCGACGTCGCGAAGTTCGGCCTGATCTACGCCGGCGCGCAGAAGAACGTCGGGCCGGCCGGACTGACGATCGTCATCGTGCGCGAAGACCTGCTCGGCAAGGCGATGAAAGGCACGCCGAGCGTGATGGACTACAAGCTGCAGGCCGAGGCGGACTCGATGCTCAATACGCCGCCGACCTATTCGATGTACATCGCCGGCCTGGTGTTCAAGTGGCTGAAGGCGCTGGGCGGCGTGGCCGAGATCGAGCGGCGCAATATTGCCAAGGCGAAGCTGCTCTACGATTTTCTGGACGCCGCCAGGTTCTACGGCAACCCGGTGGCGAAGGAAGACCGCTCGCGGATGAACGTGCCGTTCACGCTGCGGGATGCGAAGCTCGATGAGCCATTCCTCAAAGGCGCCGTGGAGCGTGGCATGGTTCAGCTGAAGGGACACCGCTCGGTCGGCGGCATGCGCGCCTCGATCTACAACGCGATGCCGCTCGAGGGCGTGCAGCGCCTGGTCGAGTACATGAAGGAATTCGAAAAAAAACATGGCTAAGGGCAAAAAGTGCGAGATCCTGGTCATCAACCAGATCGCCCAGGTCGGTCTCAAGCGCTTTCCGGCCGAGCGCTACGCGGTGGTGAAAGAGTCGAAGGATCCCTGGGCGATCCTGGTGCGCTCGCAGGATCTCCACAAGTTCGAGTTCGGCCCGTCGCTGCGCGCTGTCGGGCGCGCGGGCGCCGGCGTCAACAACATCCCCGTGCCGACGCTCTCGAAGCGCGGCATCCCGGTGTTCAATGCCCCGGGCGCGAACGCCAACGCCGTGAAGGAGCTGGTGCTCGCCGGGATGCTGATCGCGGCGCGCAATCTCGGCCCCGCGCTCGAGTTCGTGAAGGGTCTCGACGGCGGTGGCGGCGACATCGACAAGACGGTCGAGAGTGGCAAGAAGGCCTTCGCGGGCTTCGAGCTCCCCGGCCATACGCTCGGCGTCATCGGCTTGGGCAAGATCGGCAGCCTCGTCGCCGACGCGGCGATCCGGCTGGGCATGAACGTGCAGGGTTACGATCCGCACATCACCGTGGAGGCGGCGTGGAGCCTGCCGTCGCAGGTGCGCCGCGCGAACTCGATCGACGAGATCCTGAAGGGCAGCGACTTCGTCAGCCTGCACGTTCCGCTGGTGGAGAAGACCAAGCACCTCGTCAACACGAAGAACATCGATCATTTCCGCGCCGGTGCCGTGCTGCTCAACTTCTCGCGCGAGGGCGTGGTGTCGGACGAGGCGGTGCTGAACGGTCTGACGAGCCACCGCCTCAAGTGGTACGTCACCGATTTCCCGAGCGCTGCGCTGATCGGCAAGCTGGGCGTCATCGCGCTGCCGCACCTTGGCGCCTCGACCGCCGAGGCCGAGGACAATTCCGCCGTGATGGTGGTCGACCAGCTGCGCGAGTATCTCGAGCATGGCAACCTGCAGAACGCGGTCAACTTCCCCGACGCCGCCATGGCTCGCGAGGCGCCCTACCGGCTCGCCATCGCCAACGCCAACGTGCCCGACATGCTGGGACGCATCTCGCACACGCTCGGCAAGCGCAAGATCAACATCCACAACATGCTGAACAAGTCGAAGGGCGACATGGCCTACACGCTGGTCGACGCCGACAGCCCGGTCGGCAAGGACGTGGTCGACGAGCTGTGCCACACCCACGGTGTGCTCGCGGTCCGCTATCTTCCGGTCGATGGCTGAAGACATCGACAAGCTGCGTCGCGAGATCGATGGCGTCGACGACGAGCTCCTCAAGCTGCTCAACAAGCGCGCGGCGCTGGCGGGCCGCATCGGCGCGCTGAAGCAGGGCGCGCCGGCCTATCGGCCCGAGCGCGAGACCGAGATCCTGCGCCGCGTCGCCGAGAGGAATCCCGGGCCGCTCGCCCCGGAGCGCGTGAGCGGCGTATTCCGCGAGGTCATTTCCGCCTGCCGCGGCCTCGAAGAGGCGATTCGCGTCACCTATCTGGGTCCGGAAGGCACTTTCAGCGAGCAGGCGGTGCGCCAGCATTTCGGTCGCGCGGTCGAGGCGCTGCCGGTGCCGTCGGTCGACGAAGCGTTCCGGCGCTGCGAAGCGGGTGCCGTGCAGTTCACGGTCGTGCCGGTGGAGAACTCGACCGAGGGCGTGGTTGGCCGCACGCTCGATCTGCTTCTCGTCACGCCGCTTCGCATCTGCGCGGAGATCGAGCTGCGCGTGCAGCAGAATCTGCTGGCCAAGGGCACGGTGAAGGACATACGGCGTGTCTATTCGCACGCCCAATCGCTCGCCCAGTGCAACGCCTGGCTCGCGCAGCAGCTCCCGGGCGCCGAAAGGATTCCCGTCGGCTCCAACGCCGAAGCCGCGCAGCGCGCGGCGAAGGAGGACGGCGCCGCCGCCATCGCGGGCGAAGCGGCCGCCGAGCGTTATGGGCTGAGTGTGCTGGCGCGATCGATCGAAGATGCGCCCAACAACACGACGCGCTTCCTGGTGCTCGGCGAGCTCGACCCCGGGCCGACGGGCAAGGACCGCACCTCGCTCGTCATGTCGGCGGAGAACAAGCCCGGCGCGGTGCATGCGCTGCTCACGCCGCTCGCGCAGCATCGCGTCAGCATGACGCGCATCGAATCGCGGCCTTCGCGCCAGGGGCTGAGAAGCGGCTCGTCGCTCTGGGAGTACGTGTTCTTCATCGACCTCGAAGGCCATCAGAAGGACGCGCCGGTGGCCAAGGCGCTCGCCGAGCTGCAGGCGAAGGCCCCGTTCCTCAAAGTGCTGGGCTCCTACCCCGTGGCATTGCGCTGATGCTGATCGATCCCTGCGAGCTTTCGCCCTCGTACGTACGCTCGATCGCGCCGTACCAGCCGGGCAAGCCGATCTCGGAGCTCGCGCGCGAGATGGGGCTCGACGAGGCCGGCATCGTCAAGCTCGCCTCCAACGAGAACCCGCGCGGCATCGGCCCGCGCACGCGCGCCGCGATCGATGCGGCGCTCGCCGACATCGCGCGCTATCCCGACGGCAACGGCTTCGAGCTTAAGCAGGCGCTTGCCGCACGCTACGGCGTGGACATGTCGTCGATCGTGCTCGGCAACGGCTCGAACGACGTGCTCGAGCTGGTTGCGGCTGCCTTCCTCGGGCCGGGACGCGCTGCGGTGATGTCGCAGCACGCCTTTGCGGTGTATCCGCTCGCCACGCAGGCGCGCGGCGCGCGCTCGATCGTCGTGCCTGCAGCGAACTACGGCCACGACCTGGAGGCGATGGTGCGAGCCGTGGATGACGAGACCTATGTCATCTGGGTCGCCAATCCGAACAACCCGACGGGAACCTTCGCGCGCCCGGATGAGGTGGAGGCGTTTCTGCGCCGCGTGCCCGAGCGCGTGCTCGTGGTGATGGACGAGGCCTACAACGAATACCTGTCGGCCGACCTGCGCGGCGACAGCGTGAAGTGGCTGCGCCGCCATCCCAATCTCATCCTCACGCGCACCTTCTCCAAGGCCTACGGGCTGGCTGGGCTGCGCGTTGGCTACGCGTTCGCGCAGCCGTCGGTCGCCGACATCATGAATCGCGTGCGCCAGCCGTTCAACGTGAACAGCATCGCGCTTGCCGCCGCCACGGCGGCGCTCGACGACATGGAGTTCGTCGCGCGCAGCTATGCCGAGAACCTGCGCGGCCTGCGCCAGCTCGAGGAAGGCTCGCGCGGCCTGGGCCTCGACTTCATTCCTTCGCACGGCAACTTCCTCACTATCCGCGTCGGCAAAGCGCTCGAGATTTACAAGCGCCTCTTGCGCCGCGGCGTGATCGTGCGGCCGGTCGGCGGGGGCTACCAGCTTCCCGAGCACCTGCGGGTCACGGTCGGCACGGTCCTGGAGAACGAGAAATTCCTCGCCGCGCTCGCGGCTAGCATCAGGGAATAGATGCGCCTCGCCGTCATCGGCGTCGGCTTGATCGGCGGCTCGTTCGCGCTCGCGCTGAAGCAGGCCGGCAAGGTCTCGCAGGTGGTGGGCGCGGGGCGCAGCCGCGCCAATCTCGAGCTCGCGCGCGAGCGGCGCATCGTCGATTCGATCGCGCCGGATCCGGCCAGCGCCGCGCGCGAGGCCGATCTGGTGCTCGTCGCCGCGCCGGTGGCGCAGTTCGCGTCCATCTTTGCCGCGCTCGCGTCCAGCCTGAAGCCGGGGGCCATCGTCACCGACGCCGGCAGCACGAAGCGCGACGTCGTCGCCGCCGCGCGCTCGGCATTGGGCGCGCGCATCGCGCAATTCGTGCCCGGGCACCCGGTCGCCGGCGCGGAGCAGAGCGGGGCCGGCGCCGCGAGCGCCGAGCTGTTTCGCGGCCGTCGCGTCGTGCTGACGCCGCTCAAGGAGAATGCGGCTTCGATCGTCGCAGAGGTGCAGGCGATGTGGGAAGCATGCGGCGCGCGCATCACGCGCCTGGATCCGGAGGAGCACGACGCGGTGCTCGCCGCGGTGAGCCACCTGCCGCATCTACTCGCTTACGCGCTGGTGCACGACATCGCGCAGCGCGGCAACGCCGAGCAGCTCTTCTCGTACGCCGCGGGCGGCTTCCGTGATTTCACCCGCATCGCCTCCAGTCATCCCGAGATGTGGCGCGATATCTGCATCGCCAACCGCGACCGACTGCTGCAGGAGCTGGGCCGCTACCGGGCGCAGCTCGGTGCAATGGAGAAGCTCCTGCAGGCCGCCGACGCCGCCGGGCTGGAAAAGCTCTTCGCCGGAGCGCGCGACGCGCGCGACCGATGGCTGAAGTCCTCGACCTGAAGCCGGCGCGCGGCGCGCGCGGCACGGTGCGCCTGCCGGGCTCGAAAAGCATCTCCAATCGTGTCTTGCTGCTCGCCGCGCTTGCCGAAGGCGAGACGGACGTGAGCGGCCTGCTCGACGCCGAGGACACGCGCGTCATGCGCGAGGCGCTTGCGCGTCTGGGGGTCGCGCTCTCGGAACGCGCAGACGGCATCAAGGTCCACGGCAGCGGCGGTCCGTTCACCGAAAAGAAGGCCGATCTCTTCCTCGGCAACGCCGGCACCGCGCTGCGCCCGCTCACCGCGGCGCTCGCGCTCAGCGGCGGCGATTACTTCGTGTCGGGCGTGCCGCGCATGCACGAGCGGCCGATCGGCGACCTGGTCGATGCGTTGCGCTCGATCGGCGCGCGCATCGATTACCGCGGCAAGCCGGGCTTTCCGCCGCTCATGGTCCACCCGGCAAAAATCAAGGTAGACGCCCCGGTCCGCGTGAAAGGCGACGTCTCGTCCCAGTTCCTGACCGCGCTCTTGATGGCGCTGCCGCTCACCGGCAAAGCGGCGACCATCGAGGTGCAAGGCGAGCTCGTCTCCAAGCCCTACGTCGAGATCACGCTCAACGTGATGCGCCGCTTCGGGCTCGAGGTCGCGCGCAGCGGCTGGGCGCGTTTCTCCATCCCGGGTGGGAAATATTCGTCGCCAGGCAGGATCTTCGTCGAGGGCGACGCTTCGTCCGCCTCCTACTTTCTCGCCGCCGGCGCGCTCGGCGGCGGCCCGGTGCGCGTCGAAGGCGTTGGGCGCGAGAGCATCCAGGGCGATGTGCGCTTTGCGGAAGTGCTGGACGCGATGGGTGCCAGCGTACGCATGGGCGACGGGTGGATCGAATGCGCGGCGCGCGGCCAGCTGCGCGCGGTCGACCTGGATCTGAATCACATCCCGGACGCCGCGATGACCGCCGCGGTGCTCGCGCTCTTCGCCGACGGCCCGAGCACGCTGCGCAACATCGCGAGCTGGCGCGTGAAGGAGACCGACCGCCTGGCGGCGATGGCGACCGAGCTGCGCAAGCTCGGTGCGAGCGTGGAGGAGGGCGCGGACTATCTGCGCATCACCCCGGGCGCCGTGAAGCCGGGCGTGAGCATCGAGACCTACGACGATCACCGCATGGCGATGAGCTTCTCGCTCGTCGCGTTCGGCGGCGTCCCGGTGCGCATCCAGGATCCGCAATGCGTCGCCAAGACGTTTCCCGGCTTTTTCGCGGCGCTGGAGAAAATCCGCGCATGAGCGCGCCGGTGATCGCGATCGATGGTCCTTCGGCCTCAGGCAAGGGCACGATCGCGAGCCGCGTAGCGAAGCGGCTCGGGTTCCACTACCTGGAGAGCGGCGCGCTCTACCGCGTCGTGGCGCTGTTGTCGCTGCGCGAGGGCACCGTGGACGAGAAGCGCCTGGCGCAGCTCGCGGAGACGATGGATGTCGCCTTCGGCGAGGGCGAAATCTTGCTCGAGGACGAGGACGTGAACGACAAGGTGCGCAGCGAGCCCGTCGGCAATCGGGCCTCCGAAGTGGCGAAAGTCCCCGCCCTCCGCCAGGTCCTGCTGCGGCGCCAGCGGGCCTTCCGCCGGCCTCCCGGGCTGGTCGCGGACGGGCGCGACATGGGCACGGTGGTGTTCCCGGAGGCCGAGCTGAAGGTGTTCTTGACAGCCAGCCCCGAAATCAGGGCCGAACGACGCTATAAGCAGTTGATAGAAAAAGGAATCGATGCTAATCTTCGCGCCCTTTCCCGCGATCTTCGGGACCGGGACGAGCGCGACGCCAAGCGGGCGGTCGCGCCGCTGGTTCCGGCGCCGGACTCGCAAGTGCTCGATTCGTCAGCGCTTTCGATCGACGAGGTGGTGGAGCGCATCGTCGGCTGGTGTCGGGAGAGGAAATTGGGTGGGCGGGCCTGACGGCTTGCTCGGTGTTCAACGTGACCCGCGAGTGCAAGCTTGCGGTTTGAAAAGGTTTTTTCTTAATGGCTAGCATTTCCCCAGCACCGTCGTCCCAGAAGTCGTCGCCGAAGTCCGCGCAAGCGTCCGGCGGCGAGTCGTTCGCCGCGCTCTTCGAGGAGAGCCTCAATCGCAAGGAGATGCGCGTCGGCGAAGTGATCACCGCCGAGGTGCTGAGCGTCGACGATAACTTCGTGGTGGTGAACGCGGGGCTGAAGTCCGAAAGCATCATTCCGTCCGACGAGTTTCGCAACGATGCGGGGCAGGTCGATGTAAAGGCAGGCGATTTCGTCAGCGTCTCGATCGAGGCGCTGGAAGACGGCTTTGGCGCGACGCGCCTGTCGCGCGACAAGGCGAAGCGCATGGCCGCCTGGCTCGAGCTCGAGAAGTCGCTCGAGAACGGCGAGAAGGTGAAAGGCGTCATCACCGGCAAGGTGAAGGGCGGCCTCACCGTCATGACGAAGGGCATCCGCGCGTTCCTGCCCGGCTCGCTCGTCGACCTGCGCCCGGTCAAGGACACCACGCCGTATGAAGGCAAGGAAATGGATTTCAAGGTCATCAAGCTCGACCGCAAGCGCAACAACGTCGTCGTGTCGCGCCGCGCCGTGCTCGAGGAGACCGCCGGCGCCGAGCGCGAGCAGCTGCTCGCGTCGCTGCAGGAAGGCGCCACCGTCAAGGGCATCGTCAAGAACATCACCGACTACGGCGCGTTCGTCGATTTGGGCGGGATCGATGGCCTGCTTCATATCACCGACCTCGCCTGGCGGCGCGTGAAGCACCCGTCGGAGGTGCTCAACGTCGGCGACGAAGTCACCGCCAAGGTTCTGAAATTCGATGCGGAGAAGAACCGCGTCTCATTGGGGTTGAAGCAGCTGGGTGAAGACCCGTGGGTCGGCATCGCCCGGCGCTACCCGCAGGGCACGCGCCTGTTCGGCAAGGTCACCAACCTCACCGACTATGGCGCGTTCGTCGAAGTGGAAAGCGGCATCGAGGGGCTGGTCCACGTCTCCGAGATGGATTGGACCAACAAGAACGTGCATCCGTCGAAGGTGGTGCAGGTCGGCGACGAGGTCGAGGTGATGATCCTCGAGATCGACGAGGAGCGCCGCCGCATCTCGCTCGGCATGAAGCAGTGCATGCCGAATCCGTGGGAAGACTTCGCGCGCGAGTACAAGAAGGGCGACCGCGTGAAGGGCCAGATCAAGTCGATCACCGATTTCGGCGTGTTCGTCGGGCTGCCGGGCGGCATCGACGGCCTGGTGCACCTCTCCGATCTCTCCTGGTCGACGCCCGGCGAGGAAGCGGTCAAGAACTTCAAGAAGAGCGAGGAGCTCGAGGCGGTGGTGCTGTCGATCGACGTCGAGCGCGAGCGCATTTCGCTCGGCGTGAAGCAGCTCGAAGGCGATCCGTTCACCAACTTCATCGCGAGCCACGAGAAGAACAGCGTCGTCCAGGGCACGGTGAAGTCGGTCGACGCGAAGGGCGCCGTGGTCGACATCGGTGGCGTCGAAGGGTATCTGCGCGCCTCCGAGTTCTCGCGCGACCGCATCGATGACCTGACCAAGCACCTGAAGGAAGCCGACAGCGTGCAGGCGATGATCATCAACGTCGACCGCAAGAACCGTTCGATCAACCTTTCGGTCAAGGCGAAGGATCTTTCCGAGGAGACCGAGGCGATGAAGCAGCTGCGCACCGAGAACGCCGCGGCCAGCGCCGGGGCGACCAATCTGGGCGCGCTGCTGCGCGCGAAGCTCGACAAGGGCGGCGGCTCCGGCTCGCAGCAATAAGCGGGCAGAACCAAGGGGGAAGGTTCGGATGACCAAGTCGGAACTGATCGCGCGCCTCGCCCAGCGCTATCCGCAGCTGGTGGCGAAGGACGCCGAATACGCGGTGAAGATGATCCTCGATGCGATGACGCAGAGCCTGCTCGGCGGCCACCGCATCGAGATCCGCGGCTTCGGCAGCTTCGGGCTCAACTACCGGCCGCCGCGCACCGGCCGCAATCCGAAGTCGGGAGAGAAGGTGCACGTGCCGGAGAAGTACGTGCCGCACTTCAAGGCGGGCAAGGAGCTGCGCGAGCGCGTCGACGGCGCGACGCCGGACGCGTCCCCGGTCCCTCAGGAACGCGCCTCGCAGCCCGCGCGGTAAGGCGTCCGGGTGCGCATCGTCACCTGGGCGATCCGCCTGGTCGTATTCGTCCTGCTGATTGCCTTCGCCGCGAAGAACGTCGAGCCGGTGACGCTGCGCTTCTACTTCGACATGGCGCTGCAGGCGCCGCTCGTCGTGCTGCTCTTCGCCTTCTTCGCCGCCGGCGCACTCTTCGGCGTGCTGGCGCTGGTCGTGCCGCTCTTGCGCCAGCGCCGCGAGATCGCGCTCCTCAGGAAGCGCGTGCCCCCCGAGGAGCCCGGGCGGCCGCCGGTCGCCGAACTTTAGATGAGGAGCTGAGTGGTCGAGTTCGAGTACTGGTGGCTGCTTGGGCTGCCGCTGTTCTTCGGCCTGGGCTGGATCGCGGCGCGCATCGACATCAAGCAGATCGTCACCGAATCGCGCGCGCTGCCGCGCTCGTACTTCAAGGGGCTCAACTTCCTCCTGAACGAGCAGCCCGACAAGGCGATCGAGGCTTTCATCGAGGTGGTCAAGGTCGATCCCGAGACGATCGAGCTGCACTTCGCGCTGGGAAGTCTCTTTCGCCGGCGCGGCGAGTATGACCGCGCGATCCGCATGCACCAGAACTTGCTCGAGCGCGCCGACCTTGCCGAGGACCAGAAGGTGATCGCGCTCGCCGAGCTGGGGCAGGACTACCTCAAGGCGGGGATCCTCGACCGTGCCGAGGAGGTGTTCAAGAAGCTGGAGAAAAGCCCGCAGGCGTCGGCGGCGCGCGCGCACCTCCTCGAGATCTACGAGCAGGAGAAGGACTGGAACCGCGCCATCGACATGACGCGCCACGTCGGCTCCGATCCGCGCGAACTCGCGCAGTACCACTGCGAGCTCGCCACCTCGGAGGCGGCGCAATCGCGGCCCGACGCCGCGCGCAAGCACCTGGCGGCGGCGCTCGAGGCCAACCGCAAATGCGTGCGCGCCAGCCTGCAGCTGGGCGATCTCGAGCGGGCTGCGGGCAATCTCGAGCGCGCCATCGAGCACTGGAAACGCATCGAATCGCAGAATCCCGCGTACCTGGCGCTCGCCGCGCAGCGGCTCTATGAGGCGCATCGCGAGGGCGGCCGCGCCGAGGAGGGGCTGCATCTGCTCGCCGGCTACCTCGAGCGCTACCCGTCGCTCGATCTGCTCGACACCGTGTTCCAGCACACCCTCGAGGCCAAGGGCCACGAGGAGGCGTACCGGCTGGTGCGCGACGAGCTGCGCAGGAATCCGACGCTGCTTGGCCTCGATCGGCTGCTGGAAGCGCAGATCATCGCCGCCGGCTCGCCCGACCGCCGGCGCGATCTCGAACTCGTGCGCAATCTCGTGCACGGCCACACCCGCCGGCTCGCGCGCTACCGCTGCGAGACCTGCGGCTTCAAGGCGCGCCAGTTCTACTGGCGCTGTCCCGCCTGCGGCGGCTGGGAGACCTACCCGCCGCGGCGCACTGAGGAATTTGAACTGACCCCATGAACGTCACCGTCGTTGGTACCGGCTATGTCGGCCTCGTCACCGGCGCCTGCCTCGCGGACGCCGGCAACACCGTGTTCTGCCTCGATCTCGACGAGCGCAAGATCGCGCGCCTGAACGCGGGCGACATCCCGATCTTTGAGCCGGGCCTGGAGCCCATCGTGAAGCGCAATGAGGAAGCCGGGCGCTTGCGCTTTGCCACCGACGTTGCGGCGAGCGTGGCGCACGCAGAGCTGCAGCTGATCGCCGTGGGCACGCCGCCCGGCGAGGACGGCTCGGCCGACCTGCAGCACGTGATCGCCGCCGCGCGCGCCATCGGCCGCCACATGGACGGCTACAAGGTGGTGGTGACGAAGTCGACCGTGCCGGTCGGCACCGCCGACAAGGTGAAGCAGGCGATCATCGAGGAGCAGAAGAAGCGCCACCTGGGGAGCGATTTCACCGTGGTGTCGAATCCGGAATTCCTCAAAGAAGGCGCTGCAGTGGAAGACTTCATGCGCCCCGACCGCATCATCGTGGGCTCCGACGATCAGCGCGCGATCGCCATGCTGCGCAGCCTCTACGCGCCGTTCCAGCGCAACCGCGAGCGCATCATCGTGATGAGCGTGCGCTCGGCCGAGCTCACGAAATACGCCGCCAATGCGATGCTCGCCACGCGCATCTCCTTCATGAACGAAGTGGCAAACCTCGCCGAGGCGATCGGCGCCGATATAGAGGAGGTGCGCCGCGGCATCGGCTCCGATCCGCGCATCGGCTACCAGTTCCTTTACGCCGGCGTGGGCTTCGGCGGCTCGTGCTTCCCGAAGGACGTGAAAGCCCTGCAGCGCAGCGCCCAGGAGGCGGGCAAGCCGCTGCGCCTGCTCGGCGCGGTCGAGGAAGTGAACGAAGCGCAAAAGCACGTGCTCGGCTTCAAGATCCGCGACCGCTTCGACAACCAGCTGCGCGGCAGATGCATCGCCGTGTGGGGACTCGCGTTCAAGGCCAACACCGATGACATGCGCGAGGCGCCGAGCCTCGCGCTGATCGACGACCTGGTGGCGGCCGGCGCCACCGTGCGCGCCTACGACCCGGCGGCGGGCGTCGAGGCGCGGAAAATCTTTGCCGACAGCCGCAGCATCACCATCGTCGATCATGCGCTTGACGCGCTCGAGGACGCCGACGCGCTGGCGATCCTCACCGAGTGGCAGGAATTCCGCAGCCCTGATTTCGCCGCCATCAAGAAAGCGCTGAAGACCCCCGCCATCTTCGACGGCCGCAACCTCTACGACCCGGCAGCGCTGCGCGCGCAGGGACTGGAGTACTACCCCATCGGTAGAAGGCAGTGAGAGCGCCCGACACCGCCAAGGCGCGCGTCCTCGTCGTCGGCGACGTGATGCTCGACCGCTACTGGTACGGCGACGCCTCGCGCATCTCGCCCGAGGCACCGGTGCCGGTGCTGCTGTTCCGCGAGGAGGAATACCGCCTCGGCGGCGCGGCCAACGTCGCGGCGAACTGCGCGGCGCTCGGCGCGCGCACGCGCCTGCTGTCAGTCGTGGGGCGCGACGATGCCGGCGCACGTCTCGCCAAGATGCTCAAAGGCAGCCGCGTGGATGCGCGCCTGCATCGCGACGCGCGCGTGCACACGACGCAGAAGCTGCGCGTGATCGGCCGGCGCCAGCAGCTCTTGCGCATCGACATGGAGGCGCCGCCTTCGCGCGAGGTACTGGCGGCGAAGCTTGCCGAGTTCCGCGATGCGCTCAAGGAATGCGACGTGGTGCTGCTCTCCGACTACGGCAAAGGCGGCCTCGAGCACATCGGCACCATGATCCGCGAGGGCCGCAAGGCAAGAAAGATCGTGCTGGTCGACCCGAAGGGCGACGACTACAGCCGCTACCGCGGCGCGAGCGTCGTCACGCCGAACCTCGCGGAGCTGCGCGACGTGGTCGGCCGCTGGCGCGACGAGAAGGAACTCGCCTCGCGGGCGCAGGCGCTGCGCGAGAAGCTGCGTCTCGATGCGCTGCTCCTCACGCGCGGCGATGAAGGCATGACGCTCTTCCGGCCGCGGCGCGTGGTGCGCGTGCGGGCCGAGAAGCACGAGGTGTCGGACGTCACCGGCGCCGGTGACACCGTGATTGCCGCGCTCGCCGTAATGCTCGCCGCGGGCGAGGGGCTGGAATCCGCGGTGCGCATCGCCAACCGCGCCGGCGGCATCAAGGTCACCAAGTTCGGCACCGCGGTGGTCACCCCCGCTGAAATCTTCGGCAAATGAACTACTACATCGTCACCGGCGCCGCAGGCTTCATCGGCTCGAAGCTGGTGGAGGGGCTCAACCGCCGCGGCGTCAGCGAGATCATCGCGGTCGACAATCTCGCGCATGCCGACAAGTTCAAGAACCTCGCGGGCTGCGAGATCGCCGACTACATCGACCAGGCGGAATTCATCTCCGGTCTGGACAAATGGGACGGCGCCGTCGAGGCGCTGCTGCACCAGGGCGCCTGCTCCGACACCATGGAGACCGACGGGCGCTTCATGATGGACAACAACTACGCGTATTCGCGCCGGTTGCTGGAGTGGTGCCAGGACGATGAGGTGCCGCTGCTGTACGCCTCGTCGGCCTCGGTCTACGGCCGCGGCCCGCAGTACCGCGAAGCGCGCGCCTGTGAGCGGCCGCTGAACATCTACGGCTATTCCAAGTTCCTCTTCGACCAGCTGGTGCGTAGCCGCCTGCCGGAAGCGAGCGCGCAGATCGTCGGCCTGCGCTACTTCAACGTCTACGGGCCGAACGAGGCGCACAAGGGCCGCATGGCCTCGGTCGCGCTGCATGCCTACGAGCAGCTCCACAACGAAGGCAGGGTGAAGCTCTTTGTCGGCTCGGACGGCTACGCCGACGGCGAGCAGCGCCGCGACTTCATCCACGTCGACGACGTGGTCGCGGTCAACCTCTGGTTCCTCGAGCGGCGCGAGGTCTCCGGCATCTACAACTGCGGCACCGGGCGCGCGCAAAGCTTCAACGAGCTCGCGCTCGCCGTGGTCAACGCCGTGCACGGCACGCGCTCGAGCCTGCGCGATGTGGTGGCGAAGGGGCTGATCGAATACATCCCCTTCCCGCCGCCCCTGGTCGGCAAGTACCAGAGCTACACCCAGGCCGATCTCGCAAGGCTGCGCGAGGCCGGCTACTCGGCTGCGTTCATGGACGTCGAGCAAGGCGTCAGCGCCTACGTGAAAGAGCTGCAGCGCAAGTGAAAAAGACCCTCGAGGACTTCATCGGCAACACGCCGCTCGTGCGGCTGCAGCGCCTGCCGGGTTCACAGAATAAAAATGTCATCCTCGCAAAGCTTGAGGGGAATAACCCTGCCGGCTCGGTGAAGGATCGACCCGCGATCTCGATGATCCGGCATGCCGAAGAGCGCGGGCGCATCAAGCGCGGCGACACGCTGATCGAGCCGACCTCCGGCAACACCGGTATCGCGCTCGCCATGGCCGCCGCGACGCGCGGCTACCGCATGGTGCTGATCATGCCCGAGCACCTCTCGGCGGAGCGGCGGCAGGCGATGCGCGCCTTCGGCGCCGAGATCATCCTCACGCCGCAGAAGGGCGGCATGGAGGCCGCGCGCGACCTCGCCGAGCGGCTGGTGCGCGAAGGCAAGGGCACGATGCTCGACCAGTTCGCCAATCCCGACAATCCGCTGGTGCACTACGAGACCACCGGCCCCGAGATCTGGCGCGACACCGACGGGCGCGTCACGCACTTCGTCTCGAGCATGGGCACGACCGGCACCATCATGGGCTGCTCGCGCTTCTTCAAGGAGAAGAATAAGAGCATCCAGATCATCGGCTGCCAGCCCGAGGAAGGCTCGCAGATTCCCGGCATCCGCAAGTGGCCCGAGGCTTATCTGCCCAAGATCTACGATCGCAAGCGCGTCGACCGCCTCGAATACGTGAGCCAGGCCGACGCCGAGGAAATGACGCGCCGCCTCGCGCGCGAAGAGGGCATCTTCGCCGGCATCTCTTCCGGCGGCGCGATGCACGTGACGCTGCGCATCTCGCGGGAGCTGAAAAACGCGGTCATCGTCACCATCGTCTGCGACCGCGGCGATCGCTACCTGACCACCGGCGTCTTTCCGGACTGATGACGCCGATCCTCGCCTTCGACATCGAGACGATTCCCGACTGCCCCGGGATCCGGCGGCTCTACAAGCTGCCGGACGATCTGCCCGACGTCGAGGTCGCCGAGGTGGCGTTCCAGAAGCGCCGCGCCGTCGCCGGGAACGACTTTCTGCCGCCGCACCTGCAGCGCGTGGTGGTGATCTCCTGCGTGCTGCGCCATGACGACGAGGTGTGGGTGTTCTCGATCGGCGAGCCCGAGGTGAGCGAGGCCGTGGCGATCCAGCGCTTCTTCGACGGTATCCAGAAGTACACGCCACAGCTCATCTCCTGGAACGGCCGCAATTTCGACCTGCCGGTGCTGGTGGCG
>DASXRW010000339.1:0-9046 GCA_036506355.1 Burkholderiales bacterium | reverse complement strand
GAAGCGCCAGCGGCGCGTACGCAGTTTTCGAGAAGCATGGCAATCGTCATCGGCCCGACCCCGCCGGGCACCGGTGTGATCCAGCCGGCGACTTCGGCTGCCGAGGCAAAATCGACGTCGCCGGCAAGCGAGCCGTCGCTCAGGCGGTTCACGCCGACGTCGATCACGCAGGCGCCGGGTTTGACCATGCGGCCGTTGACGAGTTTCGCCCGTCCCACGGCGGCCACCAATATGTCTGCGCTGCGCGCGATATTTTCAAGATCGCGGCTCTTCGAGTGGCAGATGGTCACCGTCGCATCCTTTTGCATCAGGAGCAGCGCCACCGGTTTGCCGACGATGTTCGAGCGACCGATGACGACCGCATGGCTGCCAGCGAGCGGCACGCCCGCGTGCTCGAGCAGGCGCATCACCCCGGCCGGCGTGCACGGCACCATGCGCGGCCGTCCTGCGAGGAGAGCGCCGAGATTGGACTCATGGAAGCCGTCGATATCCTTGGCCGGCGCTATGGTTTCCAGGACCTTGTGGGCATCGATCTGCTTCGGCAGCGGCAGCTGCACGAGAATGCCGTGGATGTCGGGGTCATCGTTCAGCGTGAGCACGCGATCGAGCAGCGCTTCTTCGCTCACGTTCGCCGGCAGCTCATAGAGCTCGGAGCGCACGCCGGTTTCCTCGCAGGCGCGCACCTTGTTCCGCACGTAGACGCGCGAGGCGGGGTTGTCGCCGGCAAGGAGCACCGCCAGTCCGGGACGAATGCCGCGCTGCGCAAGTGCCTCGACCTCGCGCTTCACCGCGACGCGTACCTGCGCCGCGAGCGATTTTCCGTCGAGAATGCGCGCGGCCATTGGGGCGCGCAGTCTAGCATTGCAGGCGTTTTCTGGTTAAGCTTGCCGCGCCCCCCGCAGCACACGCCTCAGCCAAATTCGGATGCCAAGACTATGTCCGCCGTTCCGCAATTTCCTGCCGCCAACGATCCCGACGCGCTAGAGACCCAGGAATGGCTCGATGCGCTGGAAGCGGTCCTCGAGCGCGAAGGGCCGGAGCGCGCCCATTACCTCCTCGAGCGCCTGATCGACAAGGCGCGCCGCTCGGGCGCGTACATCCCGTTCTCGCCGAACACGGCGTACGTCAACACCATTCCACCGCACATGGAGGAGCGCTCGCCAGGCAACGTCGCGCTGGAAGAGCGCATCCGCTCGATCTGCCGCTGGAACGCGATGGTGATGGTGGCGCGCGCCAACAAGAACGACGACGAGCTCGGCGGCCACATCGCGAGCTTCGCCTCGGTCGGCACGCTGTTCGGCACCGGGCAGCAGCACTTCTGGCATGCGCCGCATGACGGCCACGGCGGGGATCTGATCTATTTCCAGGGCCACTCTTCGCCGGGTGTCTACGCGCGCTCGCTGATGGAAGGCCGCTTGTCGCCGGAGCGGCTGCTCAACTTCCGCCGCGAAGTCGACCGCAAGGGCGTGTCGTCCTATCCGCATCCGTGGCTGATGCCGGAGTACTGGCAGTTCCCCACGGTATCGATGGGCCTTGGTCCGATCCAGGCGATCTACATGGCGCGCTACCTGAAGTATCTGGAGGCGCGCGGTCTCGCCCAGACCGGCAACCGCAAAGTCTGGGTGTTCTGCGGCGACGGCGAGATGGATGAGCCCGAATCGCTTGGCGCCATCGGCCTCGCCTCGCGCGAGAAGCTCGACAACCTGATCTTCGTCGTCAACTGCAACCTGCAGCGCCTCGACGGCCCGGTGCGCGGCAACGGCAAGATCATCCAGGAGCTCGAAGGCGACTTCCGCGGCGCCGGCTGGAACGTGATCAAGGTGATCTGGGGCTCCTATTGGGATCCGCTCCTTGCGCGCGACAAGGAAGGGCGCCTGCTCCGCGTGATGGAGGAGTCGGTCGACGGCGAGTACCAGAACTACAAGGCGAACGACGGCGCCTTCGTGCGCAAGCATTTCTTCGGCAAGGATCCGAAGCTCCTCGAGATGGTGGCGCGCATGAGCGACGAGGACATCTGGCGCCTGAACCGCGGCGGCCACGACCCGCACAAGGTGTACGCCGCCTACGCCGCGGCGGTGAAGCACAAGGGTCAGCCGACGGTGATCCTCGCCAAGACGATCAAGGGCTACGGCCTGGGCAAGCAGGGACAGGCGAAGAACCCGACGCACCAGCTGAAGAAGATCGACACCGCGACGATCAAGGAGATGCGCGACCAGTTCGCGATCCCGATCCCGGACGACAAGCTCGACGAGCTGCCGTTCTACATTCCGCCGGACGATGCGCCGGAGATGAAGTACCTGCACGAGCGCAGGAAAGCGCTCGGCGGTTACCTGCCGCAGCGGCGCGTGAAGGCGGCCAAGACGCCCGCAGTGCCGGCGCTCGCGGCGTTCGACCAGCTGCTGAAAGGCTCAGGCGAGGGTCGCGAGATCTCGACCACGATGGCCTTCGTGCGCGCGCTCACGGTGCTGATCCGCGACAAGGAGATCGGCAAGCGCATTGTGCCGATCGTGCCGGACGAGGCGCGCACCTTCGGCATGGAAGGCATGTTCCGCCAGCTCGGCATCTACTCCTCCGAGGGCCAGAAGTACGAGCCGGTCGATAAGGACCAGGTGATGTTTTACCGCGAGGACAAGCAGGGTCAGATCCTCGAGGAGGGCATCAACGAAGCCGGCGCGTTTTCCTCGTGGATTGCCGCCGCCACCTCGTACAGCCATTCCAACGAAGTGACGGTGCCGTTCTACACCTTTTACTCGATGTTCGGCATGCAGCGGATCGGCGACCTCGCCTGGGCCGCGGCCGACCAGCGCGCGCGCGGCTTTCTGCTCGGCGCGACCGCAGGGCGCACGACGCTGAACGGCGAGGGGCTCCAGCACGAAGATGGGCACTCCCAGGTTTTCTCCTCGGTGATTCCCAACTGCATCTCGTACGACCCGACCTACGGCTACGAGCTCGCCGTCATCATCCAGGACGGCCTGCGCCGCATGGTGACGAACCAGGAGGACGTGTACTACTACATCACCCTGATGAACGAGAACTACGTGCACCCGGCGATGCCCGAAGGCGCCGAGGCGGGCATCCTGAAGGGCATGCATCTCCTGCGCGAATCGAAATCGAAAGCGAAGGCGCGCGTCCAGCTCCTCGGCTCGGGCACGATCCTGCGCGAAGTCGAGGCCGCCGCGGAGCTCCTCGAGAAAGACTGGGGTGTCGGCGCTGACGTGTGGAGCGCGACGAGCTTCACCGAACTGCGCCGCAACGGGCTTGCCGCCGATCGCTGGAACATGTTGCATCCCGAGTCGAAGCCGCGCGTTGCCTATGTCACCGAATGCCTGGAGAAACGCCCGGCCGGGCCGGTCGTCGCGGCATCCGATTACATCAAGACCTTCGCGGATCAGATCCGGCCCTTCATACCGAGGGAGAGCGCGCAGTCTCGTGTATTTCGCGTGCTTGGCACCGACGGCTTCGGCCGCTCCGACTCGCGCGCGAAGCTGCGCCACTTCTTCGAGGTCAACCGCTACTTCGTCGCCATCGCGGCGCTGAAGGCGCTCGCCGACCAGGGCGAAGGGAAGAGCAAGGCGGTCGCGGACGCGATCAAGAAGTACGGCATCGATCCCGAGAAGGCCGACCCGACTACCGTATGAGCCAGGTTGTCGTCCCCGATATCGGCGACTTCAAGGAGGTCGAAGTCATCGAGGTGCTGGTCAAGCCAGGCGACGCTGTGTCGAAGGAGCAATCGCTCATCACGCTCGAATCGGACAAGGCGACGATGGAGATCCCGTCGCCCGCGGCGGGCGTGGTGAAGGAGCTGAAGGTCAAGACCGGCGACAAGGTGTCGCAGGGCACGCTGATCCTCGAGCTCGATGCGAAGGACGAGCCGAAGAAGGCCGAGGCGAAGAAAGAGGAACCGAAAAAAGAGGCAGCGCCGCGCCAGCCGGCTGCGGCAGCAGCGCCGTCGGGCCGCATGGGGGCGCAGACGGTCGCGGTGCCCGACATCGGCGACTTCAAGGAAGTCGAGGTGATCGAGGTGCTGGTCAAGCCGGGCGACAAGGTCGCGAAGGAGCAATCGCTCGTCACGCTGGAGTCCGACAAGGCGACGATGGAGATCCCGTCGCCCGCCGCCGGCGTGGTGAAGGAGATCAGGGTCAAGACCGGCGACAAGGTTTCGCAGGGCTCGGCGATCGTCGTGCTCGAGAGCGTCGAGCAGCGCGCGGAACCGAGAAGCGAGCCCAAGGCAGAGGCGCCGAAGGCGGCGCCAGCCGCGCCCGCGCCCAAGGCCGCGGCAGCGCCGGCGCCGCGGCCGGTGCCGGCCGAGCCGCGCGACGAGACGACGACGAAGCCGCACGCCAGCCCATCGGTGCGCAAGTTCGCGCGCGAGCTGGGCGTCGACCTGACGCAGGTGCAGGGCAGCGGGCCGAAGGGACGCATCCTGCATACCGACGTGCAGGTGTTTGTGAAAGGCGCTCTCTCGCGCGGACCCGCGCCAGCGCCGGCCAAGGCGGGCGGCGGCGCGCTGCCGTTCAACCTGCCGGCATGGCCGGAGGTCGACTTCGCGAAGTTCGGCCCGGTCGAAGCGAAGCCGCTCTCGCGCATTCAGAAGCTCTCGGGCCCTTACCTGCACCGCAACTGGATCTCGATTCCGCACGTCACGCAGTTCGACGAGGCGGACATCACCGACCTCGAAGCCTTTCGCAAGGCGCAGACCGCCGAGACCGAGAAGAAGGGCTTCAAGCTGACGATGCTCGCCTTCATGATCAAGGCCTGCGTCACGGCGCTGCGTCAGTTCCCGCAGTTCAATGCCTCGCTCGACAAATCGGGCGAGAGCCTGATCCTGAAGAAGTACTTCAACATCGGCGTCGCGGTCGACACGCCCGGCGGCCTCGTGGTCCCGGTGGTGCGCGACGCCGACCGCAAGGGTGTGTTCGATCTCGCGCACGAGCTCGCCGAGATCTCCAAGCTCGCGCGCGACCAGAAGCTCAAGCCCGGCGACCTGCAGGGTGGCAGCTTCTCCATTTCCAGCCTCGGCGGCCTCGGCGGCACCTACTTCACGCCGATCATCAATGCGCCGGAAGTCGCGATCCTCGGCGTTTCGCGCTCGGCCATGAAGCCGGTGTGGAACGGCAAGGAGTTCGCGCCGCGCCTCATCCTGCCGCTGTCGCTCTCGTATGACCATCGCGCGATCGACGGCGCGACCGCCGCGCGCTTCACCAGCTACCTGGTCTCGGTGTTGTCGGACATCCGCAAGCTGATCCTCTAGTGGCGAGCAATGAGGTGAAGGTCCCCGACATCGGGGACTTCAAGAACGTCGAAGTCATCGAAGTCCTGGTCAAGCCGGGCGACGCGGTCGCGAAAGAGCAGTCGCTCATCACGCTCGAGTCCGACAAGGCAACGATGGAAATCCCTTCTCCCGCAGCTGGCGTCGTGAAGGAAATCCGGATCAAGACAGGCGACAAGGTTTCCCAAGGCTCGCCGATCCTGCTGCTCGAGTCGAGCGGGGCGCAGCAGCCCGCCGAGAAGGAAGCGCCGAAGCCGCCGCCGCGTCCGACACCGGGGCCGTCTGCGCCACCCGCGCCCGCGGTGAAGGGCGATGTCGACTGCGATGTCGTCGTGATCGGTGCCGGCCCCGGCGGCTACTCGGCCGCGTTCCGCGCGGCGGACCTGGGACTGCGGACGGTACTGGTCGAGCGCTATCCAACGCTCGGCGGCGTCTGCCTCAACGTCGGCTGCATCCCCTCCAAGGCGCTGCTGCACACCGCGGCGGTGATGGACGCCGCGCGCGCGCTGTCCGATCACGGCATCGCCTTCGGCGAGCCGAAGCTCGACCTCGCGAAGCTCCGCAGCTTTAAAGCGAAGGTGGTCGGCAAGCTCACCGGCGGCCTCGCCGCGATGGCGAAGATGCGCAAGGTCACCGTCATCCAGGGCACCGCCATGTTCAGCGGACCGAATGAGCTTTCAATCGATGGTAAAAAATCCCTGCGCTTCGCCAACGCCATCATCGCGGTGGGTTCGCAGGCGGCGAAACTTCCCTTCCTGCCCGAGGACCCGCGCATCGTCGATTCCACCGGCGCGCTCGAGCTGCCGAGCCTGCCGAAGCGGATGCTGATCATCGGCGGCGGCATCATCGGCCTGGAGATGGGCACCGTTTACTCGACGCTCGGCACGCGGCTCGACGTGGTCGAGATGATGGACGCTCTGATGCTCGGCGCCGACCGCGACCTGGTCGCGGTGTGGCAGAAATTCAATGCCGGGCGCTTCGACAACGTCATGCTGAAGACCAAGACGAGCAAGGTCGAGCCGACGCCCAAGGGCCTCAAGGCCTCGTTCGACGGCAAGGAATCCCAGCTCTACGACATGGTCCTGGTCTCGGTCGGGCGCACGCCGAACGGCAGGAAGATCGGCGCCGAGAAGGCCGGCGTCGCGGTCACCGAGCGCGGCTTCATCGACACCGACTCGCAGATGCGCACCAACGTGCCGCACATCTTCGCGATCGGCGACGTGGCGAAGAATCCGATGCTCGCGCACAAGGCGGTGCACGAAGGCCATGTCGCGGCCGAGGCGGCGGCGGGGCAGAAATCGCATTTCGATGCGCGCGTGGTGCCGTCGGTGGCGTACACCGATCCGGAAATTGCCTGGGTCGGGCTGACCGAGGACGAGGCCAAGAAGGCCGGCACCAAGGTCGGCGTGGCCAAGTTCCCGTGGCTCGCCTCCGGGCGCGCCATCGCCAACGCGCGCGACGAAGGCTTCACCAAGCTCATCTTCGACGGTGAAAATCACCGGATCCTCGGCGGCGGCATCGTCGGCGCCGGCGCGGGTGATCTCATCAGCGAGCTCGCGCTCGCGGTGGAGATGGGCGCCGACGCCACCGACATCGGCAAGACCATCCATCCGCATCCGACCACCAGCGAATCGGTCGGCATGGCGGCCGAGGCCTTCGAAGGCGTGTGCACCGATCTGCCGCCGCAGAAGAAAAAATGACCCAGGACGATTTGAAGCGGCAGGTCGCCGCGGCGGCGCTGAAATACGCGCAGGAAGGCGTGATCGGCGTCGGCTCGGGTTCCACCGTGAATCTCTTCATCGACGCGCTCGCCGGCATCAAGGGCCGCATCGAGGGCGCGGTGGCGGCATCGGCAGCGAGCGCCGAACGCTTGAAGCAGCACGGCATCCGCGTCTTCGATCTGAACAGCGTCAACGAGCTGCTGGTTTACGTCGACGGCGCCGACGAGGTCAACGAGCACCTGCACATGATCAAGGGCGGGGGTGGCGCGCTGACGCGCGAGAAGATCGTCGCCGCGGTGGCGAAGAAGTTCGTCTGCATCTGCGACGCCTCGAAGCTCGTTCCCGTGCTCGGCAAGTTCCCGCTGCCGTTGGAGGTGATCCCGATGGCGCGCAGCCACGTCGGGCGCGAGATGCTGAAGCGCGGCGCGCAGCCGGTGCTGCGCGAGAACTACAAGACCGACAACGGCAACCTGATCCTCGATTGCCACGGGCTGGTGCTGCTCGATCCGCCGATCGTCGAGGCGGAGTTGAACAACATCGCGGGCGTGGTGACGAACGGCATCTTCGCGCGCCGCCCGGCCGACGTGCTGCTCCTCGGCGAGCCCTCTGGGGTGCGCACCATCGCCAAAAAGTAGCGGTTGCGGCGCGACGTTTTCCTGCTGTCGCTCGCGGCCTTCACGAGCTCGGCGAGCCTGCGCGCCACCGATCCGCTGCTGCCGCTGATCGCCGAGGACTACGACGTCACCACCGGCGCCGCCGCCGGTGCGGTCACGGCCTTCGCGCTGGCCTACGGCCTGCTCCAGGTGGTGTGCGGCCCGCTCGGCGATCGCTACGGGCGCTATCGCACCATCGCCGGCGCTGCCTTCGTCTCCGCCTTCGGCTCGCTCGCCTGCGCGCTCGCGCCCGACCTGGGTTCTCTAGTAGTCGCCAGATTCGTCGCTGGAGCGACCATCGGCGCGTTCATTCCGCTGTCGCTCGCCTGGATCGGCGACAGCTTTCCTTATGCCGAGCGCCAGCCGGTGCTCGCGCGCTTTCTCATCGGCCAAATGGTCGGCATCGGCTTCGGCACCGCGCTCGCCGGCGGGCTCGCGGAGCACTTCGGCTGGCGTGCGATCTTCGTCCTGCTGGCCGCGGTGCTGCTGGCGATCGCAACGCTCCTGGCGCTGGAAGCGCGGCGCCATCCCGCGCCCGCGGTGCCGGCGCGCATCGTGCAGAGCTTCGCGCGGATGCCACGGCTCCTCACTATCGCCTCAGTGCGCAGCCTTCTCGCCACCGGGTTCTTCGAGGGCTTGCTGATCTTCGGTGCGCTGGCGTTCGTGGCGCTGCACTTCCAGCGGCGCTTCGGCGTCGGGCCCGGCGCGGCCGGAATGCTGGTGGCCATCTATGCCGCTGGCGGGTTGATGTATGCGACCGTGGCGCCGCGCGCGCTGCGCCGATTCGGCGAGATCGGTCTCGCCACGCTCGGCGGCGCGGCGCTGAGCGCCGGATATGCGCTGCTCGCGCTGAGCCCTTGGCTCGTGTTGACGGCGATCGGATTGGCGGCGATCGGCGGCGGCTTCTACATGTTCCACACCACGGTGCAGACCAAGGTGACGCAGGTCGCGCCCGAGCAGCGCGGCTCGGCGGTGGCGCTCTTCGCGACCTTCCTCTTCATGGGCCAGGCGAGCGGCGTGTGGCTCGCGTCGCGCCTGGTCGATGCGGCCGGGGTGGCGCCGGTTTTTGCGAGCTCGGCGCTCGGGCTCGCCGTACTGGCGGTGGCGTTCCGGCGGCGGCTCGTCAGCTCGCTGCGTGCGCCGTGAGCACGTCGGCGACGCAGGCGGTGAGCTGCTTCGCGTAGGCGAGATGCAGGAACTCGTTCGGCCCGTGCGCGTTGGAGTGCGGGCCGAGCACGCCGGTGATGAAGAACTGCGCCTGCGGAATTTCTCGCCGAGCATCGATCGGGTGATCGAGTAACCTGCGGCGGTCGCGCTGCTTCACATGTGGTGTACATGCGACTATACTTTAGAACATGTCGAAGATGATCCAGCTGCGCAACGTGCCCGACGCGCTGCACCGC
>DASXRW010000338.1:0-11057 GCA_036506355.1 Burkholderiales bacterium | reverse complement strand
GTCGCCGAGGCGGCCCGCAAGGCCGCGACCGAGGTCTACAACCGGATCATGGTCACCCACCTGCTGATGGACACGGCGAACAAGAACCGCGTCGCCGGCGCCGTCGGCTTCAACGTCCGCACGGGTGACTTCCACGTGTTTCGCGCGAAGGCGGTGATCGTTTCCGCGGGCGGCGCGTCGCACATCTTCAAGCCGCGCGCCGTGGGCGAGGGCATGGGGCGCACCTGGTATGCGCCCTGGAGCAGCGCGTCTGCCTACGGTTTGCCGATCATGGTCGGCGCCAAGATGACGCAGATGGAGAACCGAATTGTGCTCACGCGTTTCAAGGACGGCTACGGCCCCGTGGGCGCCTACTTCCTCCACCTGAAGACCTACACCCAGAACGGCTACGGCGAGGAGTACGAGTCGAAGTGGGTCGACGACACCCGCGCATTGGTGGGCAACTACGTCGACCGGCATCCGGTGCCGACCTGCCTGCGCAACCACGCCCTGCTCAAGGAGGTGGCCGCGGGACGCGGTCCCATCCGCATGGTCACCAAGGAAGCGTTCCAGGATCCGCACAAGGAGATCGTCGGCTGGGAGAACTTCCTCGGCATGACGATCGGGCAGGCGGTGGTGTGGGCGTCGCAGAACATCGATCCCAAGCAGACCAACCCCGAGCTCACGACCTCCGAGCCCTACGTCATGGGCTCACACGCCACCTGCTCGGGCGCATGGGCGAGCGGGCCGGAAGACTACGCGCCCGCCGAGTACCAGTGGGGCTACAACCGCATGATGACGGTCGACGGGCTCTTCGGCGCCGGCGACACCATCGGCGGCACCGCGCACAAGTTCTCGTCAGGCTCGTTCACCGAAGGCCGCATCGCCGGCAAGGCGGCGGTGAAGTACGTAATGGAAAAGGGGAAGAACCAGCCCGCGGTGAGCGAGAAGGAATATCGCGACCTCGAGAAAACCATCTACCAGCCGCTCGAGAACTTCCGCGTCGGCCGCAACGAGATCACCGCCGGGACGGTATCGCCGAGCTACCTCCTGCCGATCCACGGTCTGCAGCGGCTCGAGAAGATCATGGACGAATACGTCGGCGGCATCGGCACCAACTACATGACCAACGGCGTGCTGCTCGAGCGCGGCCTCGAGCTGCTCGCCATGCTGAAGGAAGACATGAGCCACATGGGCGCCGAGGACCTGCACCAGCTGCAACGTGTGTGGGAACTGAACCACCGGCTTCTCGCCTCGGAGTCGGTCACCCAGCACACGCTCTACCGCGAGGAAACGCGCTGGCCCGGGTACTACTACCGGGGCGATCACATGAAGCTCGACGATGCCAATTGGCATTGCTTCACCCTGTCCCGCTACGACCGCAACACCGGAAAGTGGGCGATGGAGAAGGCGCCGGTCTACCACATCATCGACTGAACAAAAGCTTGTCGTCCCCGCGCAGGCGGGGACCCAAGTAGTTCCTAAGAAACTGGGTTCCCGCTTTCGCGGGAACGACTGCCATCAGCGGACATCGAAAGCATCCACCACAACGTAGGCGCCATCGGTGTACCCGCTCGTCTGACGCAGCGCTGAAACCGTTCCTGCGCAGTGCGTTACGCACGCTGCGCTGATCGGAAGAGGCTGTGGAGCCGTTCGGATCATCGCGGCCCTCGCGCGACGAAACGTTCGTCTCCCACACTTGCCGCCAAGATTCGGACGGAAGGGGTACTCATGAAGCGTTACATGGCAGGCGTCGGTGCGTTTTTGCTCGCGGGCATGCTCGTTTCCTGTGGCGGCGGCGGTGGCGATCGCACAGGTGCCGGAGGCAGCGGCGGCGGCCCGGCGGCGGACGCAGGCCGTGTCGAGGAATCGGCTTCGGCGGTGAGCCTGAGCGGCACGTGGACGCCGGCCAATCCGGGGTTCGGGTGGAGCGGAGGCAACGCCGTGCAAGCCACGGCGGCCGGAGCTAAGGCTTCGTTGACCTTCTCCGGAAACTCCGTTACGTGGTATGGCGCCCGCGGCCAAGGCATGGGAATCGCCTTGGTCAGCGTGGACGGAGGTCCGGCGAGGGAAGTGAATCTGTTCGCCCATCCGTACGACGAAATCCGCTCGCCCGCCTTTACGGTGAACGGCTTGAGCGATGGCACGCACACGCTGACGATCGAGGTCTCGGGCCGCGCGGATACTCAGGCCCAGGGAACCAACGTGGTGGTGGATGCTTTCGATGTGCAAGGCCAGATCGTGTCGCATCTGCAGGACACGAACCTCGACCAGATCACCTACACCGGCGGCTGGACCGATGCGGCTAACCAGTTCCTCTGGAGCGGCGGCGGCGTCGCCAATGGCAGCGAACCCACGCGCACTGCGCACGTCGCCTCGGCGGCGGGCGAGACGGCGACACTCAGGTTCCGCGGCACGTCGGTAAGCTGGATCGGCTATCGCGGCCCGGACGCGGGCATCGCCACCGTATCGATCGACGGCGGTGCGGCCACCGAAGTCGACACGTACTCTGCCTCGACCAAGGTGCAGGACGTGCTGTTCGCCTCTGGCGGACTCGCCGATGGCGATCACACGCTGACGATCACGGCGACCGACCGGCGAAACGCCGCCTCGACGGGTGCGCAGGTCTTCATCGACGCGTTCAACGTGACATCGCCCGGAAGGCGCTTCCAGGAATGGGAGCCGTCGATTGCCTATAGCGGCAGCTGGACTCCGCGCAACGACGCGAGAGTGTGGAGCGAAGGCACGTGCGCCACTAGCTTCGTCCCGGGCTCGCGCGCGACGTTCAGCTTTACCGGGACAGGGGTGAGCTGGATCAGCTCCGCAAAGGACAGCCTCGGGCGCGCCAACGTTTACATCGACGGCGTTCTTCAGCGAGAGGTCGTCCTGTACCGGCCGTTCCCGACCGAGTCCTACCAGTACGAGATCTTCAGGATCGATGGCTTGGCCCCCGGTGCGCATACGATCACCGTCGAGGTGGTCGACAGCGGTGGCGGCTACGTCGTGGTGGATGCTTTCGACGTCCGCTGACTGAATTCGGGGACGGAGCCCTAATTAGTTCGGGCTCCGTCCCCGAACTAGAATAGGAGCATGGCCGACCGGCGGCTCCAGGTTTTCCACGCGGTAGCGAAGCACCTGTCCTTTACCAAGGCGGCGGAGACGCTGTTCATGACGCAGCCCGCCGTCACCTTCCAGATCAAGCAGCTCGAGGAGCACCTCAACACGCGGCTCTTCGACCGCGCGCAGGGACGCATCGCGCTCACGCCCGCCGGGGTGGTGGCGTTCGACTACGCCGAGCGCATCCTCGCGCTCTCGGCCGAGCTCGACACGCGCCTGAAGGAGATGAGCGGGCACGCCGCGGGACCGCTCTTGATCGGCGCCAGCATGACGATCGGCGAGTACGTGCTGCCGCAGCTCATCGGCAAGTTCAAGGCGCAGTTCCCGGCGGTGGCGCCGACGCTCTTCGTCGGAAACTCCGAGGCAGTGCAGGAGCGCGTCGCCGAGCGCACGCTCGACCTCGGCTTCATCGAAGGCGACTCGCACCTCGCGTCGCTCTCGAGCGAGATGTGCTGCGAGGACGAGCTGCAGGTGGTGTGCGCACCATCGCACCCGCTGGCGAAGGAGTCACTCGCGCTGCCTTCGGTGCTCTGCCAGCACGCTTACGTCAACCGCGAGCCCGGCTCCGGCACGCGTGAAGTGATCGATCGTTATCTTGCGAAGGCCGGCGTGGCGCCGGACTCGCTCAACGTGGTGGTGGAGCTCGGGAGCCCCGAGGCGATCAAGGGTCTCGTCGCCACGGGCCTCGGCTTCGCGATCATGTCGCACGTCATCGTGGCGAAGGAGCTGCAGCTCGGCCAGCTCGTGCAGATCCCGCTGCGCCCGCGGCTGATCCGCAATTTCTCCGCGGTCTACCCGAAAGAAAGGTTCCACTCGCGGCTGGTCGCGGGCTTCCTCGCGTTCGCGAAGGAGCAGCTCGCCTCGGCGCAGCCACTCGCGGCCTAGTAGAGCGCCGCCCCCAGCAGCACGAGCACCTGCAGCACGGCAATCACGGCGCGCCAGCGCTCGCCTTGCGCGAGCAGCACGGGAATGATGCGCGCGTAGCAGAGCACGGTAAGGAGCCCCAGCATCGCGACCGCGAGAAAGATCAGGTAGTCGCTCTTGTGAAGGAGCTGTAGCCAGCCCCAGCCCGTCGGCGCACCGCTCGCGGCGATGTAGTGATCCACCGGAAATGCCCACAGCTTGGCCAGTTCCTGCGGTGGCAGATGCGGATCGCGCAGAGCGAGCGCATAAGCAAGAAAGCTGGCGATAAGCACCGCGAGCGCGATGTGCGTGCCCCAGGCGAGCCAGCGCGCGTAGACCTGCTGCTCGTCGTTCATATGCCTAAGCCCTTGAGGAGAGCGCGCGCGCCGGAGATCAGCAGCAGCGCGATCACGACGCGGCGCACAAGCTCGGGGCGCGCCTTACGTAAGAGCCGCGCGCCGACCTTGGCGCCCAGCATCACGCCGATGATCGAAGGCGCGACGATGATCGGCAGCACCGCGCCGCGGTTGAGGTAGATCCACGCCGCCGAGGTGTCGACCACCGAAAGCAGCAAGCCCGAGCTCCCCACCGCGAGCTTGAGCGGCGCGCCCATCAGGAGATTGAACGCCGGCACGTTGGCCCAGCCCGCGCCGAGACCGAACATGCCGGCCAACAGGCCAATGGCGGCGAAAGCGACGAAGGCGGCGGGGGTGCGCCGCACCCGCCACTCGACGTCGCGGCCGAGCGCCGCGTCGTGATAGACGCCGTTCATGCGCAGCGCCGTGCCCAGCGCATCGCCTGGCGGCGCCTCGCTGCTCTGGGCCGGAGAACGCCACATCAGGAGCGCGATCGCGAGGATCGCGACGCCGAGCGCGATCTGCAGCGCATCGGTCGGCAGCGCCAGGCCGACGAGCGCGCCCACGATCGAGGTGATCGAGCCGACGAGCGCGAGCGGCATGGCGAGCCTCAAGCTGGCGAGGCCGCTGCGCAGCAGCGCCGGCGCGGCCGAAAGCGCGCCGGTCAGCGCGAGCAGCAGCCCGGCGGCGCGCACGAAGTCGAGATGGAAGGGGAAGAACGCGCTCACGATCGGCACGAAAAGCACGCCGCCGCCGACGCCCGCGAGCACCGCGACGATGCCCATCGCGAAGGTGACCGCGAAGAGCGCGATGGGCCAGACCCACCAGTCCATCGCTAGCTCAGCAGGGCGTAGTACGCGCGCAGGATTTCGAGCACTTCCGGCCGCGAAAATTCCGGCGGCACCGCGCTGCCTTCGGAGAGCCACTTGCGCAGCTGCGTGCCCGAGACCTGCAGCTGGTCGGCCTCGCCGTGCGGGCAGGTGCGTCCCGAGGCCATCCCCCGGCAGCGGTAGCACCAGAAGGTCACGCCCATCTTGAGCGGCCGGATCTCGAGCGCGTCCTGCGGGATCTCGTCGAAGATGCGGTGCGCGTCGAACGGGCCGTAGTAGTTGCCGACCCCGGCGTGATCGCGCCCGACGATGAGATGCGAGCAACCGTAGTTCTGGCGGAAGAGCGCGTGCAGCAGCGCCTCGCGCGGCCCGGCGTAGCGCATGTCGAGCGGATAGCCCGCCTGCACCACCGTGCCGGGCCGGAAGTACTTCTCGATCAGCACGGCGATGGTGCGCGTGCGCACATCGGCGGGGATGTCGCCGGGCTTGAGATTGCCGAGGAGCGAATGCACCAGCACGCCGTCGCACACCTCGATCGCTACCTTGACGAGGTACTCGTGCGAGCGGTGCATCGGGTTGCGCGTCTGGAATGCCGCGACCCGCGACCAGCCCAGGCGCTCGAACTCGGCGCGCGTCTCGGCCGGCGTCATGAAGAGCGCGCCGTACTTGCTCTTGAAGCCGCCGTCGGAGAGCACGCGCACCGGCCCCGCGAGGTTGACCTCGCCTTCGTGCAGCACCATCTTGACGCCGGGATGCGCTTCGTCGGTGGTGCGGAACACGCTGCCGCATTCGCGCGTCTTGTCGATCGTGTATTTCTCGGTCACCGTCATGGTGGCGAGCGGCGCGCCGTCTTCCGGATCGGTGAGCGCGATCTCGGCGCCGGTCTTCACCGAAGCGTCGTTGGTGGACAGCGTGATCGGGATCGGCCAGAAGAGACGGTTCGCCAGGCGCATCTCGTCGCACACGCTCTGCCAGTCGTCGCGCCCCATGAAGCCCTCGAGCGGAGTGAAGCCGCCCATGCCCAGCATCACGAGGTCGCCTTTTTCGCGCGAGCTGATGCGCACGGCGGGCAGGCTCTGCGCGCGCCGGCGCTCCTCCGCGAGATCGGCGGCGGCGACCTGCAGGGGCCGCAGGCCGCGTCCCCCGTGCGGCGATACCAGGGCGGCCATGGTGGCCGCTACGCTACCAACGGCGGCTGGCTACGGGCGACGAAAACGCTAATGAGGGGATAAATCAGCTGCATGACGGCGCAATGTCGGGCGGCGGCATGACGATGCGGCCCTTGGCGTCGCGTTCCAGCCGGGCGCAGGTCTCGCGGTAGCTCGCCGGCAGGTGCGGCGCGAGTTCGGGCAGGCAGGCGAGCTCGAGCGCCGGCAGATAGTCGCATTGCAGATGCTCGACCAGCGTCGCGCCGTGGCGGCTGAAGTTCGGGCCGACGAAGAAGCCGTGCTGCTCCAGGCCGATCACCGCTTCGGAAACGCCGAGCGTGCCGCCGAGGTGCGAGGTGCTGACGAACGGCTCGGCGAAGCGGATGCGCAGCCGGGAGCCTTCCTCCACGCTGGCCCAGCGCTTCTCGGTGCCGAATGCTGCGAGGCCGAAGTTCCCCGGGTGCTGCAGCGTGTTCGGCCCGCAGCGGCTGAACATTTCTCGCGCCAACTCACTCACGCGGACCTGCGCCTCCGAGGTGAGCGCGACGTCCTTTCCGCCAAGGCGCAGCGACGCATCCTGTGCGCACGCCGAGCCCGTCCCGAGCAGCACGAGAAGGAAAAGCGGTCTCGGATCAATCATCGTCGTCCACGGCGTAATCGCCGATCTCTCCGGGCTGCTCGGTACGCCAGCGGTCGAGCGTCTTCTTCAGGCCTTGGGCTGCTGCAAAGAATCGTTCCTCGGACTGAGGCCCGGCCAAGCGGAACTCCGGCGGCTTGAGGCGCCGCACGTAGCTTTGAAGGTCGGTCGTGGCGCGCGCCTGAAGGCCTGCCACCGTCTGCATGCCGATGGCAGCGACGGTGATTGCCGTGACGGCGCCGGCCTTGAACCTTGAATGCGAGGCGCTGATCGCACGCAGGTGCAGCAGCGTGAAGAATCCGACCACCAGCCACAGGCCCACATACCGGTAGGCCGTGAGACCGCGCTGGGACAGGGCGAACGCGCCGACTTCGGCCAGTTCGTAGAACACCAGGAGCACCAGGAAGCCGGACACCGCGATGATGAGGTGTCGCTGGAACCGGGCTCTGCCGGAGAAAATCCGGCTGAGGATCGTCCACATCGCAATCCACACTGCGACCGCGAGGCAAGCCGTGAGCGCGGCGGAGGCGTAGTCCGCCATCCGCGGCTCGGTCGTCTGATGCAGCCAAGTCGAGGCGAGCTGCACGCCGACCATGGCGATGGCGAGCCCGACCATCAACGGCCAGGCCCAGATGCGTGCCTTGACGAGCCGCTCCGGCGCGACCGCATGCGCTGCGTCGCGCACCCGCAAGTAGGTGCGGCCGATGCGGATTGAGTTGTGGTCGTTCAACGCGATCCGCGCGACGCGCTGCTTGCCATCGCCTTCGTAGAGTCCGTTCGCGCTCTCTACCTCCTCCGCAAGCAAGGCGTTGTCCGCGCCGCGCACAATGCGCACGTGCCGAGGAGCAACGAACGGATCATCGAGGATCAGGTCATTGTCGTAGCCGCGCCCGATGCGCACCTCGTCGCGTTCGAAGCGGTGGCGCTGCAGCAAATGGCCGTGCCGGGAGACGATCTCGATCCAGAGCGCCGCGCTACTGGGCAAAGCGGATCTCCGCCAGGAAGCGTTTGCCGAGCTGCAGCGCGTTGTCATAGCTCACGCCGTGCATGCTCAAGCGCGACACGAGCGCTTCGCTTGCGCGGTCCTGCGTCACGGCGAGCACGGATACGTCGTATAGCCCCTCGAAATCGCGGTACGCCCTGGCGCACCACACGGCGCGCAGGGGCGGCGCGTCCTTCACTTGCGCCCCCACGAAAGCCTCATGGCAGCGGGTGCGCGTGTGACGCTTGCGATTCCATCCGAACCAGGTCGGCTGGAATTGACCCGAGAGGAAAGTGGCGAACTGAAAGTCGTTGAGATCGACGCTCTTCGCGTAGGAATGAGCGACGCGCAGCTGGCCGGTGGAAAGGTCACCGGCGACGAAGAGCGAGGTTTCCGTATTGCAGTTGGTGCTTTGGAGCACGGCGCGCGGCCTTGGAATCTGCTCGGCGTTGGTACGCGCCCAGCAGCTGAACCAAGCCGCAGGGCTGTCGGGCCCCTGGTAGGGACCGAACGCGCGCGCCGGAAGCACCTGTTCTCCGAGCGCCTTGTACAAACCTGCCTGCCAGTCCGTGAGCTGGCGGCCGATCTCGGCACGGATCGCCTCCGGCGAGAGCGCCACCGGTGCATGCTTGCGCGACAGGAGCTGCGCAGCGAAACGCGCCGGTACGAGGAAGCTCATCATCTCCCCGCCAATGCGCTTCGCCACGTTCACGCCGACCACGCGGTTGTCCGACGACACCGCGGGTCCGCCGCTCATCCCGGGATTGAGCGCACCGGAAAAATGGATGCGATCGTTGTAGCTGCGCTCGACCCTGCCGTTGTAAGTGCCCTCGATGATGGTGAAGCCGACGTCGAGTGGATTGCCCATCGAATAGAGCCGCTCGCCCCGCGACATCCGGTCGCTCAGCGCGCGTTTCTCGAACTCGAAGAACGGCTGACCGGCCTTGTCGAGCTGCACGATCGCGAGGTCGTTGGCGATGTCGAAGGCGATCAGCCTGAGCGAGCCGCGCTTGCCGTCGGGCGCGGTGTACTCGAGGCGGTAGGTGTTGGGCTCGAGCACGTACTGCGACACCACGTGATAGTTGGTGATTGCAAAGCCATTCGCGCTCACGAGAAAACCGGAGCCGATCGAGGACTGCCGCTCGGTTGAGCCGAGCAGCGTGCGAATCTGGAGCAGCCGCGGCCGGGCCGCGGCATAGACCCCCTTGGCCGCCGATGAAAGCGTTTCGGGCCGGCCCTCACGCGGCCCTGCAGCGGCCGCGTCGAGGCACAGCGCGGCGCCGAGCGCGAGACACCACAACCACAACCCTACCGGGACGCTAGTCAATGTTGTCGAGCGGGAACGCGCTGAACGTGTCCGGCTGCCGCACCGCGGGCGCGCTCGCGAGATGGCCGGGAGTGAGCTCGGCGTATGAGGTGACGCCGAGCAGTCCCAGGCAGATGCGGATCTCGTCCTCGAGGAGCTCGAGCACGCGCACCAGGCCCGGCACCCCGGCGGCCGCGAGGCCGAGGCAGGCGAGGCGCCCGAGACCCACCGCCCTGGCGCCCAGCGCGATCGCTTTCACGATGTCGGTGCCGCGCATGAAGCCGCCGTCGACCCAGACCTCGGCTTTGCCGCCAACCGCTTTGACGATATCGGGCAGGACGGCGGCCGAGCCCAGGCCATGGTCGAGCTGGCGGCCGCCATGATTGGACACGTAGACCACTTCCACGCCGTGCTGCACCGCCAGCTCGGCATCCTCAGCGGTCGCGATTCCCTTGAGGATGAGCGGCACGTCGTGCTTGTCCTTGAAGCGCTTCACGTGGTCCCATGACAGCGCCGCCTGGAAGGCCGCACCTTCGATCGCCCGCGCGCGCCACGGCTTGACGAAACGCCCGAGGAGATCGCGTTCGCGCCGGCTATAGGCGGCGACATCCACCGTCAGGCAAAACGCCGTGAATCCATGGTCCTTGGCGCGTCGCACCCAGTCGTCGACCCAGGCATCGTCGCCGCGCACATAGAGCTGGAAGACGCGCACCGTTTTCGCCGCCGCCGCCGTCGCTTCGAGCCCGGGCTGGCAAACCGACGAGAGCATCTGCGGCACCCCGAACTGCGCCGCGGCACGCGCCGCCGCCGCGGCGCCCCCTGCGACGATCGATTCGAGGCCGCCGATTGGCGCGAGCATCACGGGCAGGCGCACCGGCTGGCCGAGGAACTTCGCCGAGCAGTCGACCTTGCTGACGTCGCGCAGCACGCGCGGCCGGAACGCGATCTCGTCGAGCGCGCGCCGGTTGCGCAGCACCGTGGTCTCGGTCTCCGCGCCGCCCATGAGATAGGCCCAGGGTCCCGGCGGCAGATTGCGTCGCGCCGCCTGGTAGATCTCCTGCAGCGTCAGGAATTCTTCCTGGAGGGGCGCGTTCATCGCGTCAGTTCTGCGGCACGTACTCCACGACGCCGCCGATCGAGGACAGATCCTCCTCGCGCCCGCGCAGCTCGATCACGTTGAGATCGGGATCGCGCACGAACAGCGAGACATGCCCGTCGCGGCCGAAGGACACTGGACCCTGCGTGATGCGCACGCCGTGCTCGCGCAGCGCTTGCAGAGCAGCCTTGATCGAGCTGACGCGCAGCGCGACATGCGTATATCCCGCATATTTTTCGCCCACATCCATCAAGATGTTCTTGCCCCCGGCATCGGCGTTCGCGTTGTAGACGAGATTCAGCTCGACACCGTGCGCGTTGCGCACCACGGCTACCGCATCGTTGCCGGCCTTGAACTGCAATTCGAAGCCGAGGATCGCGTAGAACTGCATCGCGCGCTCGAGGTCGCGCACGCGCACGCCAATATGATCCACGGCCGGGACGTCGATCACGCTCATCTACTTGGCGAGCAGCTTCATGGCGCGCTCCAGCCCCTCGAGCGTGGTGGGATACATCCGCCCGTTCATCAGCTCCTTGACGATGCCGATCGACTGGCGGTAGCTCCAGATCTCCTCGGGCTCGGGGTTGAGCCAGACGCATTTCGAGTAGACGTCGGTGACGCGCTTCACCCACACCGCGCCCGGCTCCTCGTTGAAGTATTCGACCGAGCCGCCGGGCTGCAGGATCTCGTAGGGGCTCATGGT
>DASXRW010000337.1:0-12774 GCA_036506355.1 Burkholderiales bacterium | reverse complement strand
GGCGCGACGACGCGCGCACCGCGCGCCACGAAGTGCGGAATCATGCGCCGGTAGAGATAGCTCCACGTCGGCTCGCCATGCAGGCACAAGTAGGTCCGCTCCCCACGTCCTTCGTCGAGGTAGTGAATGCGGTAATCGCGCCACTGGACATAGCGCGATCCATAAGGGAAGCCGGGAAGATCCGCGAAGCGCTTGTCGGGCGTGCGCACGAGCGAATTGTAGAATGGGCCGATGGACTATTCCGACTATAAAGAGCTGCACGTTCGCCGTGTCGAGCCCGGCATCCTCGAGATCGTGATGGGCGAGGAGGGCGGCAAGCTCTCGGTGACCAACGCGCGCATGCACGGCGAGATGGCGCGCATCTGGCTCGATGTCGATCGCGATCCGGAGACGCGCGTCGCGATCCTGCGCGGCGCCGGCAAGGGATTCTCCGCCGGCGGCGACCTCGCGATGGTCGAGGAGATGACGCGCGACTTCGCGGTGCGCGCACGCGTGTGGCGCGAGGCGAAGGACCTGGTCTACAACCTGATCAACTGCTCGAAGATGGTCGTCTCGGCGATGCACGGCCCCGCGGTGGGCGCCGGCTTGGTCGCCGGCCTCTTGGCCGATGTCTCCATCGCTGCCAAAAATGCGCGATTGATCGATGGCCATACGCGCCTCGGCGTGGCGGCGGGCGATCATGCCGCCCTCATCTGGCCGCTCCTCTGCGGCATGGCGAAAGCGAAGTACTACCTCCTGCTCTGCGAGCAGATCAGCGGCGAGGAAGCCGAGCGGCTGGGCATCGTGTCCCTGACCTGCGATGAGAGCGAGCTGCAGGCGAAGGCGCTGGAAGTGGCGCGCAAGCTTGCTGGCGGCGCGCAGACGGCGCTGCGCTGGACCAAGTATTCGCTCAATAACTGGCTGCGCATGGCGGGGCCGGCGTTCGATGCCTCGCTCGCGCTCGAGGTGCTGGGCTTCACCGGCCCCGAGGCGAAGGAAGGCGTCGCATCGCACCGCGAGAAGCGCAAGCCGAGCTTCCCGGCGGAGCCGAAGGACTTCTGATGACCACGGTGATGCTGACCGGCGCCGCCGGCAACCTTGGTCGCGCGGTGACCAGCGCATTCGCCGAGGCTGGCGCCAATCTTGTCCTCCTGGACCTGAAGCGCGGAGCGCTGCAGGACAGCGAGAAGCAGCTCTTCATCGCAACCGATCTGCTCGACCCCGGCAGCGTTCAAGCCGCCGTAGAGAAGGCCGTGCAGCGCTTCAAGCGCATCGACGTGCTGTGCAACCTCGCCGGCGCATTTCGCATGGGCTCGCCGGTGCACGAGACGTCCGACAAGGACTGGAATTTCCTCTTCGACGTCAATGCCCGCACGGTGCTTCACATGTCCAGAGCGCTGGTTCCAGTGATGCTCAAGGGAGGCGGCGGCAAGATCGTCAACGTGGGCGCGTTCGCCGCGCAGAAGGGCGCAGCGCAGATGGGTGCCTACGTCGCGTCGAAGAGCGCGGTGATCCGCTTGACGCAGACGATGGCGGCCGAGCTGCGCGAGCGCAATATCAACGTGAATTGCGTGCTGCCCACCATCATCGACACGCCCGAGAACCGTGCGGCCATGCCCGACGCAGATCCGCGGCGCTGGGTCGCGCCGCAGGACTTGGCACAGGTAATCCTGTTCCTTGCTTCGGATGCGGCACGCGCCATCCACGGCGCTGCGCTGCCCGTGACTGGACTGAGTTAGGTCTTTGGCGCCGGGGCGCTGAAGTCGAGGTTCTCGCCTGGCGCCTCGGCCGCCGGCTCCGCGCCGCCGCCGATCAGCCTCTCGATATCACGCACGAGCCCGGCGGCATCGGGCACCTGGCGCCCGAGCGTGCCGAGCAGCACGCGCACCGGCAGATCGGTCAGCGTCGGTTGCGGGTGGTCGCGCATGTGCGCGACGTTCTGCAGCGCGGGGATTATGCGGCCGCTGCGCACGCCGGCCATCTCACTCTCGAGCCCCTGGATGATCGCGGCCTGCGCGCGCGCGATGCCGAGGAGCAATTCAGCGAGCTGCTGGGCCGAGATCTGCATGGGCTGCCTCCTTGCCACGGATGGTAGCATCGGCCGAGATGTTTTCCGTTTCGTTTTCCTTTAAGCGGCCGGCCAACCTCGGCGTGAAGGATGGCCGGCTTGCGCCCTGCAAGCGCACGCCCAATTGCGTCTCGTCGCAGGCCGATCCCGGCGACGGCGAGCATTACATCGCGCCGATCGCATTTCGCGGCTCGATGCAGGAGCTGCGGCGCGCGGTGGAGTCCATGGCGCGCGCGACCGTGATCAGCGCCGAGCGCAACTACCTGTACGCCGAGTTCCGCACCAAGCTGATGCGCTACGTGGATGACGTCGAGCTGTATTACGACGAAAAGCAAGGCCTGGTGCACGTCCGCTCGGCCTCGCGTCTGGGGCGGCGCGACTTTGGCGTCAACCGCAGCCGCGTCGAAGCGCTGCGGCGGATTATTGGGCGGACTTGATCTGCGTGCGGTGGAGCAGGCGCCGCGCCGCCGGGTCGAAGGCGTCGCGCCGGTGCAGCGTGCAGCGGTTGTCCCACACGACGACGTCGCCCGCGCGCCATTGCTGCCGGAACGTGAAGCGCGCTTGAGTGGCGTGCGCCCATAGCGCATCGAGCAGCCGCTCGCTCTCGTCGATCTCCAGGCCCTCGATGGAGCTGTTGCGACGCCGGCCGAGGAACAGGCACTGGCGTCCGGTCTCGGGATGCGTGCGCACGAGCGGATGGCGTGCACCAGGCGCCGAGCGCGGGTCGTTCACCTCGCCGTAGCCCTTCCGCATGATGCCGGCGCTGTTGTAGGTGGCGTCGTGGATCGCGCGCCGGTCCGCGATAGCTTGCTTCAGCTCGATGGGCAGCGTGTCGTACGCCAGATACATATTCGCCCAGTACGTGTCGCCGCCCGCAGGCGGCACTTCCAGCGCGTGGAGGATCGCCGCCATCGGCGGCCGCTCGACGTAGGTCATATCGGCGTGCCAGATCGCCTCGCCGTCGCCCAGGCCGCCGATCGGCGCGCCCTCCACCTTGATGTTCGAGATGACGTTCATCTCCGGATGGTCGGGAAGAAAGGGCTTGCCGTAAGGATTGGGCCCCGGCGGATCGAGCTCGCCGAAGAGTGCGCTGAACGCCTTCAGCTCGGGATCCGAGAGGCGCTGATCGCGGAAGCGCACGACCAGGTGCTCGAGCCACGCCGCGCGGATCGCGGCGAAATCGGCGGGCGCGATCGGCTGCGCGAGATCCACGCCCCTGAGCTCGGCGCCGAGCGCATCGGCGAGCTTCGTCACGCGGAGCGTCATGCGAGCTCGACGATCACGGGCTGGTGATCGGAGGCGCGATTGTCGCCATCGACCGAGATCGAGCGCAGGCGCGGCACGAGGTCCTCGGTGACGAAGACGTAGTCGCAGCAATAGGGTGACTGATCATCCTTGCGCTCGTGCACGCGAAAGCTGTGCGGGTGCGGCTCGGCCGGATGCAGCGCTTGCCAGGCGTCGACGAACTTCGGCGTGCCATCGAGAAACGCCTCGAGGAAACGCGCGCGCAGCGGATCATCGGGCGGCAGGTTGAAGTCGCCGCAGAGGAGCGCGCTGTCCGGATGCGGCAGCGGCTGGAACGGACCCTCGTCGTCGGAGGTGGCGGTTGAGCGCTCATTTTCCCTATTTGTTTCGCAATGCAGCTCGCGCAGCCGCTCGATCTGGGCGGCGCGGTGGCCGCTCGAGTAGTACTCGAGATGCGTGGTGATGATGCGCAGCGGTCCGAAGGGCGCCTGGATGATCGCTTCGAGCGCGGTGCGCGGCATGCTGGGAGCGCTGGTGCGCGGCCACGGTAACGCGTGGCGCATCACGCGCCCGACGGGAAAGCGCGAGGCGATGAGGTTGCCGAAGCGCTTGCGCGCGCCTTCGCTGCCGGGCACGTCGATGGCGGAAGCGAAAAACACGAAGTGGCCCGGGAACTCGCGCCTAAGCGCCTCGACCTGGTCCTCGCCCTGGCTGCCCGGTAAATCGGCGAAGCCGACGTTGATCTCCTGCAGGCACAGCACGTCGGGGTCGGCGATGCGCCGCGCCTCGTGCGCGATGCGCGCCGGATCGACGACGCCGTCGATGCCCCGGCACCACTGGACGTTCCAGGTGATGAGCCGCACTACTTAAGGTTTTTGAGGTTCAGCGCCACCATCTGCAGCTGCAGCGTGAAGGCGCGCAGCTCGGGTTGCCGCTGCAGCCAGTCTAGAGCGGCCATCACGCTCTTGGCGAGCTCCGCAGCGGATTTGGTTTCCACCCCGGCGAGCAGCGCGGCCACTTCCTTCCAGCCGTGCTTCTCGGCCGTGGCGCGTGCTTGAATGAGGCGCTGCTCGATCGCGGCTCGGTCGAGATTGGTCGGCCAGCGGAGGGTTTCTTCGCTTTCCATCCGTCCTCTGGACGAAAGGATAAGCGATTTAGCGCGAGCGGGCCGGAAGCGTCTCGCCGGCGGAGCCGAAGGGCTGCACGCCCGACTCCATGTCGGCGAGGAAGTCGACAATCATCAGGAAGACGTGGTTGGGCACGGGCTCTGCGCCCTGCATCCAGCGCGCAAAGGCACCCGGCGGCGCGTCGAGGACCTCGCGCAGCCGTTCTTCGCCACCCAGGATGCGGGCAGCCTTGCGCAGGCCGCGCAGCTGGAAGTTGACCACCCGGCCATCTTGATGAAGCCGCGTGATGCCTGAAGCCGCCCGGGGTAGTCCGCCCGGACGCCGGGGTCTTCGCCGATGTGCTTTTTAGCCTGCGCGGTAGGCGCGTCCGCGTAATTTGCCACGCGAGACCGCGCCCTTGCGGGAGTCGGAGCCGAAGTTGTGGCTGTTGTCGCCCATCTGCTTCGCCGCCTCGCGCATGCGCTGCTCGGCGATGGTTTCGCGACTCTTGGCCTTGCCGTATTTGCGTTTCATGGGGCGGCGATTCTAACCCAGGTACTGCAGCACATTGAGGCCCGCGTTCCAGTCGGTGGCGAAAATAAGCCCGTCGGTCGTAACGTAGAGGTCGGCGGTCTTCGCCGCAAGCGTGACCTTGGGACGCGGGTCGATCATCTTGCGCGGCGGCGGCGGCACCCAGTAGGCGATTTCCTTCGGCGCGAAGGCGTCCTTGATGTCGAACACGCGCACCCCGGCGTGCAGGTTGTGCGGGCCGAAGGTGCCGGGCGCGGCGCAGTAATCGCGGTCTCTCGGCGTGGGGAGCGTGGCGATCGGCACCGGGTTCTGCGGTGCGCGCATGTCGAGCACGAAGATGTGGAAGGTGCCTTTCGCGCAGCGCTCGGCGTTCGCCTCGTCGGCCACCACCGCGAGGTTGCGGCCCGGCAAGGGCAGCGCCGTGTGCGTGCCGCCGGGGAAGGGCGGCGACCAGTTGACGTGGGCGAGCATTTTCGGATTGCGGGGATCGCTCAGATCGTGGACCGTCAGGCCGCCGTCGCGCCATGAAGCGTAGCCACGGTTGCCCGCGGTAAGCATGTGGTGGAGCGCCGCCCGGCGCCCCTGCGGCAGGGTCGGCTTCTCCGCCGCCGCCCGGTTCATCCCCGGCAGCCACCAGCGCGCCACGATCTCCGGCTTGGTGATGCTGTTGACGTCGACGACGCAGAGGATGTGGTCGGTGAAGCCGTCGAAATGCGCCGACACGTACGCGTAACGCCCGCCGGGCCACCACAGGCGGTTGACGCCAAACCCGGGTATCTCGAGAAACGCGATCTCGCGCATCGTGCCGGGCTTGGAGATGTCGTGGATCGAGAGGCCCGAGCGGAACTTCTTGCGCTGCGTGACGCTGTCGGCGAGGTTGTTCTCGAAGTAGCCGCGCTGGCTGTCGTAGGACTGCATCGCCACGATGTTGGCGCCGTTGCCGAGCAGCATGATGTCGTCGGAAGTCTGGATGCAGTGCGTGCGCGTCAAGCCGCCGAGCGCGAAATAATGGATGGGCTTCAGGCTGCGCGGATCGGAGGCATCGAGAATCGTCAGGCCGTTGCTGAACATGTGCCCGACGTAGACATGGCGCCGGTGGACCATCACCTGCACCGCGTCGGGCCTGCCGCCCTGGTCGCTATAGGAGATGTGGCGGATGCGGTGCCCGATCCCCTGTCGCGGAATATCGGCTTCGGATTGCGCGTAAGCGCTGACGGGAAGACAGCCGAGGGCGGCAAGGGCTTTCAGATGCTCGCGACGAGTGGTCATCAGGGGCTCCTTGGGCGCATCATTGCGGCGGGAGAAACGGGCGCAAGAAAAGCCTGACGAGATCCTGTCGGCGGTGGTGGCCGTGCAGGCGAAGGCGCTGCCGAATGCCCGCAGCGCGGCAACGCTCGGCACCGAACGGCGTGGCAGCGGTGCGCTGATCCGAGATGGGCTGGTGCTCACGATCGGCTACCTGGTAATCGAAGCCGAGTCGGTGCGCGTGACGGCGGCCGATGGGCGGGTGCTGCCGGCGGCGGTCGCAGCCTACGACCATGCAAGCGGCTTCGCGCTGCTCAGGCTCCTCGGCGCGCCGGCCGGCAGCCCGCTGCCGCTCGGTGACGCCACTGCGCTCGCCGAGCGCGATCCGGCGATGGTGGTGAGTGCCGCTTCGCGCGAGGCGCCATCGCTCGTCTACGTCGTCTCGCGCCGGCCGTTCTCGGGCAGCTGGGAGTACATGCTCGATTCGGCGATCTTCACTTATCCGCCGGTATTCGAGTGGTCGGGCGCGCCGCTCATCGGCTCCAAGGGCGAGCTGCTCGGGATCGGATCGCTGGTGGTGCCCGATGCCGCGGCGCCGGGGACGCAGTCGCCCGGCAACATGTTCGTTCCGGTCGACCTGCTGAAGCCGATCCTCGACGATCTCATCACAGCAGGTCGCCGCAAGGGCTCGTCGCGCCCGTGGCTCGGCATCAATGCGGACGAGGTTCGCGGCCATCTCTTCGTCTCGCGCGTCTCCCCCGAAGGCCCCGCCGAGCGCGCGGGCCTGCGCGACGGCGACATCGTCATCGCAGTCGGCGGCGAAGCGGTGACGACGCTCGCCGAGTTCTACCGCAAGATCTGGGCGCGCGGCGAAGCGGGCGTGGAGATTCCGCTGCGCGTGCTGCAGGGCGCGCAGGTGAAGGACATCGCCGTGCGCTCGATCGACCGGATGAATTACTTCCGGCCCGCTCTTACCTACTGAAGTCCGAAGAGATCGCGCGGGTAGGGCTGCACTTCGGGAAGCAGCGTGTGCGGCGGCTGCCGGCGCAGCGGCGCGCGGGGATTGCCAGCGTAGCTCGCGTTCTTGCGCATGGCTTCCAGATAGGGATTCTCGCCGCCGAAATGGCGCGCCGCGAATTCGTGGCAGCGCCCGAGCTGCGCGTCTAGGCGCCGCATCGCGCTTTCGTAGAACCCCGGGGTCTTTGCCACCAGGTCGTCGCCGGAGGCGAAGCGCGGAAGTCGTTCGCCGCGGCGCGGCGCGCCGAGGCGGCCGAGCACGAACTCCGGATACAGGCGGTCGCGGCATTTCTCCAGATAACAGCGGTCGGCCATCTGCGCGATGATGTCCGCGGTGCCGAGCATCTGGCCGAGGCGCCGCGGCAGCCCGGCGCCGATGCGGATCGATTCGGCGTGCCGCTCATAGCCGGTGAAATGCATCAGCGTGGCGGCGAGCCGCGCCAAGTCCTCGTCGAAGCCGAGCTCGCGCATATAGCGGCGCAGGAACGCGGCACCGCGAGACACATGGCCGATCGTGTATTCCGCGCCGTAGCGGTGCCGGTGATCGCTGCGCTTTCGCAGGTAGCCGAAATCGTGGAACAGCGCGGCGAGCGCGCCGGCGACGAAAAGCTCGGAGCGCAGCCGCTCGTCGCCGCTCGCGCGGCTTCTCTGATAGCCGTCCATCAGCCGCGCCATGGCGAGCGTCACGTCGAGCACGTGCTGGATATCGTGGTACTCGGTATCGCAGGGCCAGTACACCAGATCGCCGCCGTCGTAGGCGCGCGCCACCTCGGTGAAGGCGAGCTCGAACGGCTGCGGCGTCGTGTTGGGAAAGAGCGCGCGATAGAGCCGGATCACTTCCGCGCCAACGGCGGCGGGATCCGTGGTCCGGATCGAGTTGGTGACGTCGTAGTCGTTGCGATGCATGCGCACGGGGGTTTCCCCACGCCAAGTATAGGGATACGATGCCGCCATCGGGCATGACCTTTTCCACAGGTGACGGACCTCCCGCTGACCGAAGAGGAGAAGGCGCAGATCCGGAGCCGCCTTCACGCCCTCGAGATCGAGCACCACGATCTCGATGACGTGATCACCAGGCTCGCCGCCGACCCCAAGCAGGACCAGTTGCAGCTGCAGCGGCTCAAGAAGCGCAAGCTCATCCTGAAGGATCAGATACAGCGCCTGCGCGCGCGGCTCATTCCCGACATCATCGCTTGATCGCTCTGATCCAGCGTGTTTCAAACGCCGCGGTGCACATCGAAGGTATCGAAGTCGCCGCCATCGGCAAAGGAATTTTGGCGCTGATCGGCGTCGAACGCGGCGACGGCGAAGCCGAAGCCCAGCGCCTCGCCGAACGCGTGCTCGCCTACCGCATCTTCGCCGACGCGCAGGGCAAGATGAATCTCTCGCTGAAAGACGTCGGCGGCGAGCTGCTCGCCGTACCTCAGTTCACTCTAGCCGCCGACACCAACAGCGGACTGCGTCCGAGCTTCTCGAGCGCCGCGGCGCCCGCCGATGGCGAGATGCTGTTCATCAAGTTCACCGAGAAAGCAGCCGCGGCAGTCCATGTCGCCACCGGGCGCTTCGGCGCCGACATGAAAGTCAGCCTGGTGAACGACGGGCCGGTGACCTTCTGGCTGCGGGTGACGCCTCGAATGTCTTGAAGGTGGCCGGCGACACGATTTCGATCATCTCGAGATCGCGCGAGTGCTTGAGCTCGCGATGGCGGATGCGCGGCGGCTGGTAGAAGCAGCTGCCGGCCTTCATCAGCACTTCGCCGACGCCCTCGTACTCGAAGAGCACCCAGCCCTTGAGCACGTACACGAACTGCACCGCGACGTCGTGGTAGTGCCACTCGCCGTGCGGCGCCTTGCCCGGCCGCGCGCGGATGACGTGGGCCACCACTCTTCCCTTGGTTGCGCGCTTGATGCCGAGATCGCGGTATTCGAAGTAGCTGCGCAGGCCGCGGCGCTCGAACCTGGAACCCTTGCGGTGATTCACACTGAACCGAGCGGTCATCGCGCGATCATTCTAGGGTAAGCTTCCAAGCCCATGTTCGAGCAGTTCATCGGCACGAAGCCGGTCGAGGAGCGGCATCGCATCGATGTGGGCGCCCTCGAGAAATACCTCGGCTTCGGCATCCGCGAGATCGAGCAGTTCAAGGGCGGCCAGTCGAATCCCACGTATCGCCTGAGCGCCTCGACCGGAAAGAAATACGTCCTGCGCCGCAAGCCGCCGGGCAAGCTGCTGCCGTCGGCGCACGCGGTGGATCGCGAATACCGGGTGATCAAGGCGCTTTCCGAAAAACAATTCCCCGTGGCGCGCCCGCATGTGCTTTGCGAGGATGAGTCCGTCATCGGCACCGCGTTCTACGTGATGGACTACGTTCAGGGCCGCGTGCTCTGGGACCAGAGCCTGCCGGGGATGTCAAAGGCGCAGCGCTTCGCCATCTGGGACGAGCTGAATCGCGTCATCGCGCAACTGCACAGCTTGGACTATCGCGCGCTGGGATTGGAAACATTTGGCAAGCCAGGCAATTACATCGAGCGCCAGGTGGCGCGCTGGACCAAGCAGTACCAGGCCTCCGAGACCGAGCGCATGGAGGCGATGAACAATCTCATCGACTGGCTGCCGAAGAACATCCCTCCGGAAAATGCCACCACCGTGGTGCATGGTGACTACCGCCTCGACAACGCGATCTTCCATCCGACCGAGCCGAAAATCCTCGCGGTGCTCGACTGGGAGCTCTCGACCCTGGGTGATCCGCTCGCCGATTTCGCGTACCACTGTATGAGCTGGCATATCCCGCCCGGGCAATTCCGCGGCATCGGCGGCCTCGACCTCGCGGTGCTCGGCATTCCATCGGAAGCCGAGTACGTGCAGCTGTACTGCCGGCGCACCGGCCGCGGGAGCATCGACCCGACGCATTGGGATTTCTATCTGGCGTACAACCTGTTTCGCATCGCGGCCATCCTGCAAGGCATCCGCAAGCGCGTGGTCGACGGCACAGCGGCGAGCGCCCACGCGCAGGACGCGGGCTCGCGTGCGAAGCCGATGGCCGAGCTCGGCTGGCAGCAGGTGGAGAAAATTCTGAGGAGAGCAGCGTGAACTTCGATTACACGCCCAAGGTGCAGGAGCTGCGCGAGCGCGTCGCCGCGTTCATGAAGGAGCACATCTATCCGAACGAGCACAAGTGGCACGCGCATACGCGCAGCGACAAGCGCTGGGAAGTCGTTCCCATCATCGAGGAGCTGAAGCCGAAAGCGCGCGCGGCGGGCCTCTGGAATCTATGGCGCCCGAAATCGCATGGCGGCACGCTCACCAATCTCGAGTACGCGCCGCTCTGCGAGATCATGGGCCGCGTCGAATGGGCACCCGAGATTTTCAATTGCTCGGCGCCCGACACCGGCAACATGGAGACGCTGCTCAAGTACGGCACGCCGGAGCACATCAAGACGTGGTGCGAGCCGCTGCTCGAGGGAAAGATCCGCTCGGCGTTCCTGATGACCGAGCCGGCGGTCGCCTCATCCGATGCGACGAACATCCAGACCCACATGCGCCGCGACGGCAACGAGTACGTCATCAACGGCGTGAAGTGGTGGTCGAGCGGAGCGGGCGACCCGCGCTGCAAGATCTACATCGTGATGGGCAAGACCGATCCCGACAATCCTTCACGGCACAGCCAGCAGTCGATGCTGCTCGTGCCCGCCGAGACGAAGGGGATCAAGATCCTGCGCCACCTGCCGGTGTTCGGCTACGACGATGCACCGCACGGCCACATGGAGGTCGAGCTGAAGGAGGTGCGCGTGCCGGCATCGAACGTACTGCTCGGCGAAGGCCGCGGCTTCGAGATCGCGCAGGGCCGCCTCGGGCCGGGCCGCATCCACCATTGCATGCGCCTCATCGGCCAGGCCGAGCGTGCGCTCGAGAAGATGTGCAAGAGGGCGAGCGAACGCGTGGCGTTCGGTCGGCCTATAGCCGATCAAGGCGTGACGCGCGAGCGCATCGCGCAGGCGCGCATCATGATCGACAGCGCGCGCTTCCTCGTGCTGAACGCCGCGTGGAAGATGGACACGGTGGGCAACAAGGCGGCGAAGAAGGAGATCGCGATGATCAAGGTGCTGGCGCCCAACGTCGCTCTCCAGGTGATCGATTGGGCGATGCAGGTGCACGGCGGCGGCGGCGTATCCGACGACTTCGGCCTCGCCTATGCGTACGCGCACGCGCGCACGCTGCGCTTCGCCGACGGCCCCGATGAGGTGCATCGCAACCAGATCGCGAAGATGGAACTCGGCGAGCAGACCTCGGTGGTCGAAGCCCTCGCAAAGGCGCGCCGGCTGTGATCGTCGGCGTCCCGAAGGAAGTCAAGACGCACGAGTACCGCGTCGGCCTCACGCCCACCTCGGTGCGCGAGCTGGTCGCGTTCGGCCACCAGGTGGTGGTGGAAACCAACGCCGGCGCCGGCATCGGCGCCGCCGATGCCGCGTACGAGAAGGCGGGCGCGCGCATCGGCGAGCCGTGGAAGGAAGCCGAGCTCATCGTCAAGGTGAAGGAGCCGCAGCGCGAGGAGCGGAAGAAAATCACCGACCGCCATGTGCTCTTTACCTATCTGCACCTGGCGCCTGATCGCGCCCAGACGGAAGACCTGGTCAAATCGGGCGCGATCTGCATCGCCTACGAAACGGTGACGCGCGCCGGCGGTGGGCTGCCGCTGCTCGCGCCGATGTCGGAGGTGGCCGGCCGCATGTCGGTGCAGGTCGGCGGCAGCTGCCTCGAGAAGGAGCGCGGCGGCATGGGAATTTTGCTGGGCGGCGTGCCGGGCGTGCCGCCGGCGAAGATCACCATCCTCGGCGCCGGCGTCTCCGGCGCGAGCGCCGCGCGCATGGCGGTGGGCTCCGGGGCGCGCGTGTATGTGCTGGATCGCTCGCTCGAGGTGCTCAGAAGCATTGAGCGCGAATTCGGCGCGCGCGCGGTCACCGTGCACTCCAGTCGTGACACGGTCGAGCAGCACGTGCTTTCCGCGGATCTGGTGATCGGCGCGGTGCTGGTGCCAGGCGCGGCGGCGCCCAAGCTCGTCACGCGCCAGATGGTGAAGGCGATGAAGACCGGCGCGGTGGTGGTCGACATCGCCATCGACCAGGGCGGCTGCTTCGAGACGTCGAAGCCGACGACGCATGCCGATCCCACGTACATCGTCGACGACGTGGTGCACTATTGCGTCACCAACATGCCGGGCGCGGTACCGCGCACCTCGACCTACGCGCTCAACAACGCCACGCTGCCCTTCGTCATCGCGCTCGCCAACAAGGGCTGGAAGCGCGCGCTCGCCGAGGACGAGCACCTGCGCAACGGCCTCAACGTGGCGCGCGGCAAGATCACCCACCCGGAAGTCGCCGCGGCGCTCAATGCGCCGTTTTCCGCTCCAGCAGAGCTCTTAAGGTAGCGGCGGCGCTCTCCAACTCGGCGCGCGAGTTGAGGATGTCGGGACACAGGCGCAGGTACTCGCCGCGCGCGTCGACCTTCACGCCTTGCTTCTCGAGCTCGCTGGCGAGCGCCGGCGCATCGCGGTGCTTGAGCGTCACGAACGCGCCGTGATGCTTGCCG
>DASXRW010000336.1:0-19620 GCA_036506355.1 Burkholderiales bacterium | reverse complement strand
AAGGGCAGCGCGGCGCCCTTCTTCAAGCGCGTGGTGCGCGCCCACGAGTTCGACGTCGCCGAGATGGCGATCATGACCTACGTCATCGCCAAGGCCTTCGGCACGCCCTACCGGATGCTGCCGTTCGCGGTGCTGGCGCGCTTCCAGCATCCGTTCCTCGTCTACAACGCCGCGCGCGGCGCGCTCGCGCCGGAGGACCTGCACGGCAAGCGCGTCGGCGTGCGCGCCTACTCGGTGACCACCGGCGTCTGGATCCGCGGCATCCTCGCCGAGGACCACGGCGTCGACATCGATCGCGTGAAATGGGTGACCTTCGAGGATGCGCACGTCGCGCAGTTTCGCGACCCGCCGAACGCCGAGCGCGCGCCGGCCGGGAAGGAAATCGCGGCGATGCTGCTCGCGGGCGAGCTCGACGCGGCGATCCTGCCGGCGGTCCCTACCGACCCGAACCTGAAGCCCGTGATCCGCGATCCCGAGGCGGCAGGCAAGCGCTGGGGCGAGAAGCACCACGCGATCCAGCTCAACCACCTGGTGGTGGTGAAGGAGAGCGTGCCGCAGAAAACGGCCGACGAGGTGTATCAGCTGCTGGTGGAGAGCAAAAAAGCTGCGGGCGATCCGCCGATGCTGCCGCACGGGCTCGAGGCGAATCGCCACAACCTCGAGGTCGCAATCGACTGCGCCTACAAGCAGAAGCTGATCCCGCGGCGCTTCACGGTGGAGGAGCTCGTCCAGTGAAAAAAATCCTGTTCGCGCTCTGCCTCATCCCGGCGCTCGCGCTCGCCCAGGCGTATCCAACCAAGCCGATCCGCATCGTGCTGCCCTTCGGCCCGGGCGGTGTCGCCGACATCACCACGCGCACCATCGCGCCGAAGCTCTCGGACGCGCTCGGCCGGCAGGTGATCGTCGACAACATGCCCGGCGCGGGCGGCATCCGCGCCTCGGAGACCGTGGCGCACGCGGCGCCCGACGGCTACACGCTGCTTCTGCTCACCAACGGCAACGCGGTGAGCCAGGCGCTCTTCAAGTCGTTGCCCTACGATCCGGTGAACGACTTCGCCATGATCTCCACGGTCGGCTACTTCAGCATGGTGCTCGTCACCAGTCCGCAGTCGACGGCGAAGACCCTGAAGGATTTCATCGCCATGGCGAAGGCGAATCCCGGGAAGCTGAACATCGGCAGCATCACGCCTGGCGGTACACAGCACCTCGCTGCAGAGCTCTTCCGCTCGACCGCCGGCATCGATGCGGTGGTCGTGCCGCACAAGACCACCGGCGAAGTGCTCGTCGCCACGCTCAACGGCACCGTCGACCTGGCGGTGGATTTCATCGCGCCGCTGATCTCGAGCATCCAATCCGGGCAGTTGCGCGCGCTCGCCGTGACCGCAGGCAAGCGCTTCTCCGGCCTGCCGGACGTGCCGACCGTGATCGAAGCCGGCGTGCCCGGCTACGACGTCGCGTCATGGAACGCGCTCGCCGCGCCGGCGAAGACCCAGCGCGCGGTCATCGACCGCGTGCACGATGCGCTCACCAGGGCGCTCGCTGCGCCCGAAGTGCAGAAACGCTTTGCCGAGCTTGGTGTCGAGGGCCGCGCGAGCACGCCGGAGCAGCTCAGGGACTTCTACGCTAGCGAGATGAAGCGCTGGACCCAGGTGGTCGAGCGGGCAAAGATTCCAAAGCAGTAGCTACTTCAGGTTTTTCGCGAGGAACTCCATCGTGCGCTTCCACGCGAGCTCGGCCGCCTTGGGGTCGTACTTCAGCATGTCGAGCTTCTTCTCGTCCGCGGTCTCGTTGGCGAACGCGTGCTTGCAGTTGTAGCGGTGGAACTCGAACTTGACGTTCGCCGCGCGCAGCTTTTTCTCCAGCTCGTCGACCTTGCCGATGGCGAATGCCTGGTCTTGCGTCGCCCAGTGGCCCAGGAGCGGGGCCTTGATCTTCGAGGCGTCGACGTACTCGAGCGGCGGATAGCCGTACCAGATGACGCCCGCGTCCATCTCGGGCACGTTCACCGCGGAGAGCACGGTGAGCGCGCCGCCCATGCAGAAGCCGGTGACGCCGACCTTGGCGCTCGCTTTCTTCAAATATTGGACGGCGCCACGGATATCCTGGCCCGCCGCATCGGCGAAGTTGAGCCCGGTCATCAGGTGGTTGGCTTCTTTGGCATCGACCGCGGTCTTGCCGCGATAGAGGTCGGGCACCAGCGCGCGGTAGCCGGCCTTGGCCAGCTTGTCGGCGACGCCCCTGATCTGGTCGTTGAGGCCCCACCATTCCTGGATCACCACTATGCCGGGTGCCTTTGCTCCGCCCGCGGGCTCCGCGAGATAGCCGTTGACGCTCTTGCCGTCGGGCCGGTTGAAGCTCACCGTCTTACCCATCGCGCTCTCCTCGTTCCGGTAACCAGCGAATCTTCGCAAACGCGGCCTCGATTTGCCACTCGATGTCCTCGTCCGAGAGCCAGGCGCGTTCCCAGGGATGGTCGAGCTGGCTCTCGTACGCCGGCCGCTCGGCGCGCACGCCCGCCGACCACTCGGCCATGTGGCGCGCCTCGGTGGCGTCGAGCCGGAAGCTGAAGCCGTAGCCGACGCGCCCGTCGGGCGCGACCACGCGCGCGATCAGGGCCTCCTCGCCGGTGGCGAGCCGCATCGAGTGGACGTGAACGAAATGCGATCTCTCCACGCCCGTGAATATAAGATGGTTCCGTGAAGCCGCGCATCGCCCACATCGCCGGATCGAACGCCACGGTCACCAATTCGGCGGCGCTCGTCACGAGCAACAAGGCGCGTGAGCAGCGCGGCCTTGCGCTGCTGCGCGACGAGAGCGGCCAGCCGATCCGCTTCGATGCGCTGAGGCCGCAGCGCCTCGCCAAGGCGGTGAGGATCTACGTCGAGCAGTTCAGCGCGCACCCGCTCGAGCGCGACGCGGCCGAGCTCTACGGACCGCCCGACGGCTATCTCGACGGCGCGGGCAATTTCCATGGCAGCCGCACGAGCGACGCCGACGTACCGGTCTACGAGGTGACGCTCAAGCCCGAGGACGGGCTCTATCCGCTGCCTTATATGGCGGTGCAGACCGACGGCCGGCCATGGGAGGACGACGGCACAGAGCCCCTCGCTCCCGCCGAGCGCTCGCGCCAGCCGTTCTATCCGAGCGGCGAGCGCCTGTTCGAGGAGATCGACCGCCTGGGGTACGACGGGCACGGAAGATCGAGTCTCATCGCGTCGCGCGCTGACATCGATTTCTTCCGCGTCACGCCGCCCGGTGGCTACAAGAAGGGCGATCCGCCGGAAGTGATGGGTCGCGACTTCTTTCCCTACCGGCCGTACCACCTCGCCATGTCGCCGCCGCGCGCGGCGCTCGCGACGATCACCAATGGCGTGCAGCGCATTTTGGCGAGCGGCAAGTATGCCGGCGCGATCTGGACGCAGGGCAGCCCGCGCATCGAGGAGACGCTCTACTGGCTCAACCTGCTGATCGACACCACGCTGCCGATCTGCGGCAACTCGTCGCAGCGCGTTCACGGCATGATCGGCAACGAGGGCGACAAGAACCTGGTCGACTCGACCGAGTTCATCGTCTCGCGCGCGTGGGCCGATGAGGCGGGGCGCAACCGCCTCGGCGTGGTGCTGGTGCAGGAGCAGCGCATCTTCGCCGCGCGCGACGTGCAGAAGGGCGACGCGCGGCCGGGCGGCTACACGGTCACCGGCGGCCACGGCGGGATCCTGGGCGCGGTCGGGCACGAGGGACCGCCGACGCTGACGTACATCCCGGCGCGGCGCCACACCTACCTGTCGGAAGTGAACCTCTCGCGCTTGCCCAGGGAGTTGAAGAACGAGCGTGGCGAGCTCCTGGCGAGCGCCATTCCCAAGGTGAGCATCGTCAAGGAAGCCAACTATTACGCCGAAGGCGAGGACGCCGACGACGATGCCGACCTGGTCGCGCTGATCGAGCGCAACGCGCGCCGCTATCCGCTTTCGGGCTTCGTGCTCGAAGGCCATTCGCCTTATGGCACCACCGCGTCTGCGTCGCGCACGCGATTGCTGAAGACGGCGGTGCAGCGCGGCATGCCGGTGGCGATCGTCGGGCGTGGCAACAACGAGGGCTTCACCGCGCCGCAGGGCGTGTTCATCGGCGGGCGCAACCTCACCTCGACCAAGGCGCGGCTGCTCCTGATGGCCTGCCTGATGCGCTTCGGTCCGCCGCCGGCGTCGGACCCGCAGAAGCTGCTGGCCCAGTACCAGGCGGTGTTCGACACGCATTGATGAATCCGATGCTGATCGTGCGCGGCGCGCGCGTGCTCGATCCGCTCGCGCCCGAGCCGCGGCCGCAGGTGCGCGACATCGGCATCAGCGGCGATCGGATCGCGGCGGTGGAGGCGAAGATCCTCGTCTCCGCGGGCGCCAGGGTGGTGGAGGCGCGCGACATGCTGGCGATCCCCGGCCTCGTCAGCGCGCATTACCACTCGCACGACACGCTGCTCAAGGGCTGCTTCGCGCCGATGCCGCTCGAGGCGTGGCTCTTGCACGCGGTGCCGCCGAACTATCCGCAGCGCTCGCGCGAGGAGGTGCGCGCGCGCGTGCTGATCGGCGCGCTGGAAGCGCTGAAATCCGGCATTACCACGCTGCAGGACATGGCGACGGTGCATCCCTTCGATCCGGGCGAAGTCGATACCATCGCGCAGGCCTACGACGACATCGGCATCCGCTGCGTGTTCGCGCTGCAGGTGGGCGATGTTCCAGGCAGTCGGCCGTTGCCGTTCTGGGACGAGCTGATTCCGCCCGCGCTGCGCGGCGGCGCCACGGTGACGGTCAGGCGCGGCGGCAGCGCGCGCGAGCTGATCGAGCGTATCGAAGGTGAGCGCCAGCGCCACGCCGGACGCCATCCGCGCATGACCTGGGCGCTCGGGCCGGCGACGCCGGAAATCTGCTCCGAGGAGTATCTCGGCCTGCTCGCCGAGCTGTCGGAGCGGGCCAATCTGCGGGTGTTCTGCCACGTCTACGAGTCGAAAGGAAACACGGCGATCGCCCGCAACCACTATGGTTCGGACGGCGGTTCGCTCATCCGCCACCTCGCGCGCGTGGGATTGCTCAACGAGCGCTTCACGCTCGCGCACGGCGTGTGGCTGCAGCCGGCCGAGATCGAGCAGGTGGCGCGCGCCGGGGCGCATGTGGCGCTCAACCCCTGCTCGAACCTGAAAACCGGGAGCGGCATCGCGCCGGTGCGCGCGTACCTCGAGGCTGGCGTGAAGCTCGCGCTGGGGACGGATAACTCGAGCTGTTCCGATGCGCAGAACATGTTCCAGGCGATGAAGCTCTTCGCGCTCTTCGCCGGCGATGGCGGACAGAAGGCGTTCGCCGCCGCGACGCTTGGCGGTGCGCGGGCGCTCGGACTCGGCGACGACGTCGGCCGCATCGCGCCTGGACGCAAGGCCGACATCACGCTGCTTAGCCTGCGCGATCCGGCCTTCGCGCCGCTCAACGACGCGGTGCGGCAGCTCGTCTACACGGAGCCCGGACGCTCTGTGCGCCACGTGATTGTCGACGGGCGCCTGGTGATCGAGAACGGCCGCGCCACCGTGCTCGACGAAGATGCGCTCTATGCCGACATCGAGCGGCTGATGCCGGCGCTGCTTCGCGATCTCGAAGAGATCCGCAAACGCAACGAGCGCCTGATGCCTTATGTGGAAGAGGCGCACCGGCGAACCATGGCCCTCGACCTCGGGCTCGACCGCTACAGAACCCACTAAAATCGCAACATGCTGAGCCGGGAAGACAACGAGCTATTGACGCGCATCGGGCCGGGCACGCCGATGGGCAAGCTGATGCGCGAGTACTGGCAGCCGGTGCTCTTGAGCAGCGAGCTGCCGCAGCCCGACGGCGCGCCGCTGCGCGTGCGCGCGCTGGGCGAGGACCTGATCGCGTTTCGCGACAGCGCCGGGCGTGTCGGACTGCTCGGCGCGAACTGCCCGCATCGCGGCGCGCCGCTCTTCTTCGGGCGCAACGAAGAAGGCGGCCTGCGCTGCATCTATCACGGCTGGAAGTTCGACACGAGCGGGCGCTGCCTCGAGATGCCGAACCGGCCGGCCGAGCGCGATTACCGCGAGAAGGTGCGCGCCACCGCGTATCGCTGTGTAGAGCGCAACGGCATGATCTGGGCCTACATGGGTTCAGCGGCCGAGCCGCCGTCGCCGCCGGATCTCGGCTTCACCGAGCTGCCGATCGCGCACCAGCTCATCACCAAGCAGTTGCTCGAGTGCAACTATGCGCAGGCGCTCGAAGGCGACCTCGATCCGTCGCATGTCTCTTTCCTCCACGCGCCGCTCGATCCGCAGGGCGGCTCGGGCTACCAGGGGACCGCCGGCATCATCTCGGAGCGCCAGCTCGGCGACGCAGCGCTCGAGCAGGCAGTAAAGGCGCAGGACCGCAATCCCCAGATCAACGTGCTCAAGACCGACTACGGACTTTTCGTCGGCGCACGGCGCGATGCCGGCGAGCGCTACTACTGGCGCATCACGCAATTCGTGCTGCCGTTCTACGTCTATGTGCCGGGCGCGGTAGGCAGCCCCGTGCATTGCAACGCCTGGGTGCCGATGGACGACGAGCACACCATCGTCTGGCGCATCCAGTACCTGCTCGAGCGCCCCTTCACGCGAGAGGAGCTAGCGAAGCTGCAGACCGGCATGGGCGCGCACGTCGCGCCCGACGGCTACCTGCCGCCGACTACCGAGCCCGCTGGCGCGTGGCGGCCGCAAGCGAACCGCGCCAACAACTATCTGCAGGACCGCAGCGTGCAGCACAAGGTTTCGTTCTCGGGGATCCGCGGCATCTGGGCGCAGGATCGCGCCTGCACCGAGGGCATGGGCGCGATCATGGATCGCACGCAGGAGCACCTCGGGCCGTCCGACGCGACCATCGTCCAGACGCGCCGCCTCCTCCTCGGCGCCGCGGCGGCGCTGCGCGATCACGCCACGCGCGCGCCCGGCCTCGGCGTCACGCCGCCGATCGTCTCGTCGCCCGTCGTGTTCCTCCCCAAGAGCGAGACCTGGGAGCAGCTCTCGAAGGAGTACGCGAGCGGCAGGGTAAAGATCACCGCGCCAGGCTGATGCTCGGCGCGATCCAGGTCGAGAACGTCAGCAAGGTCTTTTCTCGCGAGCGCGTCGAGCTCGAAGCGCTGCGCGACGTCAGCGTCGACATCCAGCCCGGCCAGTTCGTCGCCTTCGTCGGCCCGAGCGGCTGCGGCAAGTCGACGCTCCTGAAACTCATCGGCGGGCTGCTCGAGCCGAGCTCCGGCCGCATCACCATCGGCTCAGCGCCGGTCAAAGGCCCGAGCCGCGGCATCGGCGTGATGTTCCAGACGCCGGTGCTCTTTCCCTGGCGCACCGTGCTCGAGAACGTGATGCTGCCGATCGAAGTCTTCGGCCTCGAGCGCGCTGCGGCCAGCGAGAAGGCGCGCGGCATCCTGCGCCTCGTGGGACTCGACGGGCGCGAAGGCGCCTACCCGCGCGAGCTCTCGGGCGGCATGCAGCAGCGCGCGGCGCTCTCGCGCGTGCTGATCACCGATCCGCCGATCATCCTGATGGACGAGCCCTTCGGCGCGCTCGACGAGTTCACGCGCGAGCGCATGAACCTGGAACTCTTGCGCATCTGGAGCGAGCGCGGCCAGACCATCATCTTCGTCACGCACAGCATCAACGAGGCGGTGTTCCTCTCCGACCGCATCGTGGTAATGGACACGCTGCCCGGGCGCGTGCTCGCGGTGGTCGACGTGCCGCTCGCGCGGCCGCGCTCGATCGAAGTCATGAAATCGCCCGAGTTCGCGAAGACGGCATTCGAAGTGCGCGAATACCTCGGAGTGGCGCGATGAGATCCGCCGCCGTGCTTTCCCCGCTCAGCTTCATCGCGTTACTGGTGATCTGGGAAATCGTGGCGCGCGCCGGCTGGGTGTCGCCGCTCGTGCTGCCGGCGCCGAGCCGCATCTGGGACGGCTTGATGATTCTCTTCACCGCCGACTGGTTTCCGCAGCACGTCTGGATGACCACCGCGGAGACCCTGATCGGCTTCTTCATCGGCGGCGTTGCCGCGATCGCGCTCGGCATCCTGATGGTGAACGTGCAACTGTTCAAAGAGGTGATCTACCCATACGTCGTCGCGTTCCAGGTCATGCCCAAGGTGGTGCTCGCGCCGATCTTCATCACCTGGTTCGGCTTCGGCATGGAGTCGAAGGTGGTGATGGCGATCGCCATTTCGTTCTTTCCGGTGGTGATCAACACGGTGGTGGGCCTCGAGTCGGTCGAGGAGAACGAGCTCTTGCTGATGCGCTCGCTGGTCGCCTCGCGCGGCCAGGTGTTCTGGAAGCTCGCCTGGCCGACCGCGCTCCCCAGCATCTTCGCCGGCCTCAAGACCTCGCTGACCCTCGCGCTGATCGGGGCGCTGGTGGCCGAGTTCGTCACCGCCAAGGAGGGGCTGGGCACCCTGATCACCACCTTCAGCTTCGAGCTCAAGGTCTATCTGGTTTTCGCCGTGATCGTGGTGGTATCGGTCCTGGGACTCGTGCTCTACGGCATCATGGAGGTCCTGGAGCGCAAGATCGTTTTCTGGCGGCGCAGCCGCTTCACCGGTTAAGGAGGAGACCATGCTTCGAAAATTCTCACTCGCAGTACTGCTCGCTTCGTTCGCGTTCGGCGCGCTGGCGCAGAGCGCACCACCCATGAAGAAGTTCCGCGTGCTGCTGCCCTTCAGGGACGGCATCACCTTCTTCCCGCTCAGCACGGCGAACCAGCTCGGCTACATGAAGGAAGAGGGCATCGATCTCGACCTGCAGGTGGTCAACGGCTCGAGCGCGGTGGTGCAGCAGCTCGCCGCCGGCAACGCGCAGATGGCCGTGATCCTCGCGCCGAACACGCTGCTCGGCTTCGCCGAGGGCGTGAAGTACAAGGCGTTTTACGACTTCCTGACGCGCAACACCTTCGACGTCAAGGTGCTCCCCGACAGCCCGATCAACAAGCTCGCCGACCTCAAGGGCAGGAACATCGGCACCATCGATCTCACGCGCGGCGACCTGCCGCTCCTGCGCGCGCAGCTGCAACGCGCCGGACTCGCGCCGGCGCGTGACGTGACCTTCGTGGCTTTGGGCCCGACGATGTCGGTGCACGCGCTGGCGCTCAAGGAAGGCAAGGTCCAGGCGCTCAATCTCTCCTGGAACAACACCGTCAGCGTCGAGGCCGTCGGCGGCAAGCTGAAGTGCATCACCTGCGACAGCGAAGAGCTGCAGCTTGCCTCGGAGACCACCGTCGCGACCGACGCGGTGTACAAGCAGGATCGCCGCTACGTCATCGGCCTGGGCCGCGCCATGGCGAAGGCGACGCTCTTCGCCGAGACCAACCCGGACGCCGCGATCGCCATCATGAAGAAAGTGGCCCCGGCCGAGCACACCGATCCCGCGTTCACCAAGACCTTCTTCAACGCGGCGCTGGTGATCATGAAGCCGCGCCAGCCGGGCAAGTACGGCCTCTCCGATGTCGGCGGCTGGGACCGGCTGCAGAACTTCATGTCGATTCCCACGGAAGGCGCGACCGGCATGACCACCAAGGTCGACGTCAAGCAGCTCGTCACCAACGAGCTGGTCGACGAGATCAACCGGTTCAACGCCGAGGCGGTGAAAAAGCAGGCGAGGGAATACAAGTTCTAGCGGAGTTCCTGCCGCTCGAGTTCCCCCAGCGCGAGACGCAGCCGCTCGCGCTGGCGCACGTCACGGCGCTGCCGCTCGACGCCGAGCGCGAGCTCGCCGACCACACGCTCGTCCTCGCCGATGGACGAATCCGGGCGCTCGTGCCCGCCCATGAAGTCGATACGCGCGGCATGCGCGTCGTGGATGCGGGTGGCATGTACGTCATGCCGGGCCTCGGCGACATGTACACGCACTACTGGGACCCGGCCGACAGCCCGCTCTACCTCGCGCACGGTATCACCACGGTGCGCACCGTGTGCGTGCCGTTCCAGCTCGCGATGAGCCGCGTCGCCGAGCGCGGCGAGTTCCCGAGCCCGCGCCTGATCAGCATCAGCCCGCCGATCGACGGCGTCGATGCGAACGGGCGCACCGACATGCCGCGCGGCGTGGCGCTGACCGATCCGGCGCAGGCGAAGGGGCTCGTCGAGCGGTTCGCGGGCTATCAGCAGATAAAGGCGTTCTCCCTGCTGACATCGGAAAACCTGCGCGCCCTCGTGCGCGCATCCTCGGTGCCGATCACCGCCAACTGCCCGAACGCCATGACCTTCGAGGAGGCGGTCGACGCCGGCGTCCGTTGCCTCGACCAGCTGCACAACGTCGCGCGCGGCCACCTGCGCAGCGATGCGCCGCCGCCGGAGTTCTGGGACCGCTTCGACCCCGCGCCGGGCACGCGCCTCGACTTCGCCGCCATCCGGCGCCTCGCGCGGTTCCTCGCCGATCACCAGACGTGGAACGTGCCGACGCTCGTTTTCCACCAGCGCGACGCGCTCGCGCCGGAAGAGGGCATGCGCGATCCCGAGCTCAGATATGTTTCTCCTTCCGCGATCAAAGACTGGGAGTCAACGCTCATCCGCTGGACGCGCCGCGCGCGCATGGACGATGTCGCCGCATGGCGCAGGGCGGCCGCTGAACGGGCGCGCGCCTTCCAGGAAGTGGTCGCGATCTTCCACAGCGAGGGCGTGCCGCTCCTCACCGGCACTGATTCGCTGAACCCGTGGAACGTGCCCGGCGTCTCGCTGCATGCGGAGCTCGCGAACTTCGTCGCCGCCGGCATGACCCCGTACCAGGCGCTGCGCTGCGCCACCAGCGAAGCCGGGCGCTTCCTCGGCGACGGCTCGGGCACGCTCGCCGTCGGCAAGCGCGCGGACTTCATCCTCACGCGCTCGAACCCTCTGCATGACCTGCGCGCCCTTGGCACCATCGAAGCGGTCGGCGTGAATGGCTACTACCTCGCGCGCGCCGATCTCGATCAGCTTTTGTCCCAGCGAGCCGCGCTGGCCTCCGCGCCGCCGCGCCTGCCGGCCACGTCGCTGCCCGGTGGCACCGTCTGGGTCGAGCGCATCGTCGGCGCGCAAGCCGGCCGCATCAGCTTTCGCCATTCACGGCTGCCCGATGGCGGCTGGCTCGTCGAGGAACGGCATGCGGCCGCAGTGCCGCGGCGCCATGTCGAGCGGCGCAACAGCCGCCTCGTGCTCGACGCGGATTTCAAGCTGCGCTCGTGCGAATACACCATCGACACGTTCGCGGGCACGGAGCGCGGCACTATCGCGCGCTCGGCTAATGGCTATGGAATCGAGGCGAACGGACTCGATGGGCGCGAATCGCGCCATGTAGTCAAAACAGAACCGCTGCTGCCGAGCGAGCGGCTGACGGTGACGCTGTGGCCGCTGCTGGTCCAGCGAGCCGATGCCGCGCCGATTCTCGATGTCGACGAAGGCACGCTCATCATCCGCGAAATGACGTTCGACGAGGGCCGGCTCACCGTGCGGCGGCCGACCCACGTCACCGAGCAGCGCTACCGCTTCGGCGCGGATGGCAAATTCCTCGGCATGCAGGAGACGATGCCGCTGCTGTGGCTGCGCGAGCTCGTGCCCACATGATCGGCGAATCGCTCGGCCGCAAGGAGGACCTGGCGCTGCTCACCGGCCGCGCACGCTTCGTCGACGATATCTCGCGGCCGGGCATGTTCCATATGGGTGTGGTGCGCAGTCCGCATGCGCATGCGAGGATCGTGCGCGTCATTGGCGGCTTCGCCGCGGCCGATCTGCCCGAAGTCGCGCGCCCCATCCCGCCGTACAAGGCGAAGCAGAAATTTCGCGCCTACGACCAGCCGGTGCTCGCGCGCAGCATCGTGCGCTATGTCGGCGAGCCGGTCGCCGTCGTGGTTGCGGCCGATGCGCGCTTGCTCGCCGAGAGCGTGGAGGCCATCAACGTCGATTACGAGCCGCTGCCCGCGGTTTCATCGACCGAGGCAGCCCTCCGGCCCGGTGCGGCGCGCGTGCACGAGCAGTGGCCGGACAACGTCGCCTACGTCGGCCGCGCATCGGTCGGTGACGTCGACGCGGCGATGAGCAAGGCGCATCTCGTAGTCGAGGAGAAGCTGCGCCACCCGCGGCTCGCGGCGATGCCGATCGAGACGCGCGGCGCCCTCGCGTACATGGAGGAGAGCGGCCGGCTCATCGTGATGTCCACCACGCAGCACCCCTATCACCTGCGAGAGGTGATCGCACATCTCCTGGGGCTGGCGGAGGAGGAGATCCGCGTCGTCACGCCGGATGTCGGCGGCTCGTTCGGCGCCAAGGGCCAGGTGCATGGCGAGGACATCCTGGTCGCGGCGCTGGCGCGGCGCCTTGGGCGCCCGGTGAAGTGGATCGAGACGCGCAACGAGCATTTCATCGCGACCTGCCACGATCGCGAGCAGCGCCACGAGATCCGCGCGGGCTTTGCGCGCGACGGCACGATCGTCGCGATCGACGATCGCTTCGCCGCCGATTTCGGCGCCTATCCGGTGCAGGAGGACGGCGTCACCGTCAACACGATCAACCACCTGTGCGGGCCGTACCGCGTCGCGCATTACCGCAACGTCTGCACCAACGTCGTCACGCACAAGATGTTCAGCGCCGCGTATCGCGCGGCGGGGCGGCCGGAAGCGGCGTTCGTCATGGACCGCGTCCTCGACATCGCCGCGCGCAAGCTCGGCATCGATGCCGCGGACATCCGGCGGCGCAATCTCGTGCAGGCTTCGGCAATGCCGTATCGGCCGGGCTTGACCTACAAGGATGGCGCACCGGTCGCCTACGATCCAGCGGATTTTGCGGCGTCGTTCGAGAAGCTGCTCGCGCTCTTCGGATATGCCGAGATGCGCAAGCTGCAGAAAAGCAGTGCGAAGCGCGTCGGCATCGGCCTTTCGTGCTACGTGCAGGGCACGGCGCTCGGGCCCTACGAGGGCGCGAACGTGCGGGTTGATGCGGGCGGCAGGGTCTACGTGCATGTCGGCTTGTCGTCTCAGGGGCAGAGCCACGCGACGACGCTCGCGCAGGTGTGCGCGCAGGAGCTCGGGGTCGCGTACGAGGATGTGACGATCGTTGGCGGCGACACGCAGGCGCTGCCCTACGGCTTCGGGCCTTACGGCAGCCGCATCGCCGCCACGGCGGGACCGGCGGTGGCGCGCGCCGCGCGCGAGGTGCGTGCGAAGGCGATCAAGCTCGCGTCCTCGATGCTCGAGGCGGCGGAGGCGGACATCCGCATCACCGCGGGCCGCGCGCATGTCGTGGGTGTTCCCGGCCACGGTGTGCAGCTCTCCGCGCTGGCGGTGAAAGCCAAGACGATGAAACCGGATCCCGGGTTGAACGCCTGCGTCTACTTCAATCCGGAAACGGTAACCTGGGCTTTCGGCGCGCAGGCCGCCGCGGTGGAGGTGGATGTAGAGACCTCCGAGGTGCGCATCCTCAAGTACGCGGCGGTGCACGACTGCGGCCAGCCGATCAACCCCATGGTCGTCGATGGCCAGCTGCACGGCGGCATCGCGCAGGGCATCGGCGGCGCGTTGATGGAGGAGCTGATCTACGACGAGTCCGGGCAGCTCCAGACCGGCAGCTTCATGGACTACGCGATGCCGAAGGCGGCGGACCTGCCGCCGATGCTCACTGCCCAGCTCGCGTATCCCTCGGTGATCAACGAGCTCGGCATCAAGGGCGTCGGCGAAAGCGGCGCGATCGCGCCCGGCGCGGCGCTGGCCAACGCGATCGAGGATGCGCTCGCCGAGTTCGGCGTCACCATCCGCGAGTTGCCGGTGACGCCGGCGCGGCTCTTTGCGCTGCTGCGCGCGGCGGGAGCACTTAAGTGAACGCTTTATCCGTCGCCGCTGGAGCGTTCTGCGAGCTCTTCGTAGATGCTGCGGCGATGTCCGACTGAAAGAATGCGCACGATCCGGTGCTCCCGGTCTATGCCATAGACGAGGCGAAACCGGCGCACGCGATATTTAAATCGTCCTTCCAGCTCGCCATGGAGTGGTTCGCCTGCAGCAGGATTGTCAGTGAGCGCCCGAATGGCGGCTGTTACGGCGCGTTTGACCGAGGGCGGAAGGTGGCGAATAACGTCGGCAACTTGCGGCGGGATTGCCGGCCGGTAGCTTGGCACTAACGGCGTTTTTTACGTTTGCGCGGAGCGAGCGGCTCCCCGAATACCTGTTCGAACGACAGTCCCTTCTTGCCGGAGGCGAAGTACGCCTCGCTTTCGCGGATCTGCCGCATCATCTCCGGATCGCTCAGAACATCCAGCGTTTCCTTCAGTCGCTCGTATTCAGCGTAGTTGATGAGCATCGCGGCGGGCTTGCCATTGCGCGTGACGATGATTTCGTCCTCGCGTTCCTCGACGCCGGTAACGAGTTCGGGCAGTCGCGCTTTCACTTCAGAGATCGGCAGAATCTTGGCCACAGCGCTATTGGACCAGAATTCTGGTCAGATTGAAAGCAGCGGATTGAGCCCGCTGCGCGTCACGCGGCCGTAGAGCTCGCGGCCGAGCGTTTGCTCGCAGAACTCCGCGGTGGCGAGCAGCGCGTCGAGATCGATGCCCGTCGCGATACCCATCGTCTCGAAGAGATTCACCAGATCCTCGGTGCAGACGTTGCCGGTATGCCCGCCGCCGTACTTCACCTTCGCCGGATGGCCGCCGACGCCGCCGAAGGACGAGTCGAAGTGGCGCACGCCGGCGTCGTATGCGGCGACGTAGTTCACGAGGCCCGTGCCGCGCGTGTCGTGGAAGTGCGCGATCGGTACCCCGGTCTTAATTCTCTGGAAGAGCGCGCGCACGCTCGCCGGCGTCGCGGTGCCGATGGTGTCGCCGAGCGCGACGTGTTCGACGCCGAGCGCATGGAAACGCTGCGCGTCGTCGACGACGGAGGAGGGATCGACCTTGCCTTCGAACGGGCAGCCGAACGCGACCGAGACGGTGCCGACCAAGCGGAAGCGCCCTTTGGCGGCGCGCGCCATCTCCTCGATGTTGCGCCACTGCTCGGCGCGGGAGCGGTTGAGGTTCTTTTGCGAATGCGCTTCGGTCGCCGAGACCAGCAGGCTGATCTCGTTGGCGCCGAAGCCGGCGTCGAGGTCGGCGAGCGCGCGTTCCACGGCGCGCACATTGGCGCAGGTCGCCTTGTAATGGACTCCGGCCCTCCTTGCCAAGGACTGCAGGAGCGCCGAGGCATCGGCGAACTGCGGCACCACTTTGGGATTGGAGTAGGAGGTCGCCTCGACGCGCTTGAAACCGAGCGCGGCGAAGCGCTCGACGAGCCGGCGCTTGGTCGCGGTCGGCACGAACCCGGGCTCGTGCTGCAGGCCGTCGCGCGCGAAGCACTCGCAGAGCGTCACCGCGTCCATGGTTGACACTATCAACGACTTCGTTTACGGTGTCAACCATGCCGCAATCTTCCCTCGGTCGACGTGATCCGGCGACGCAATCGGAGGGCGTGGTGGCGGGCTACGCCCAGACGAGCCAGCGCTGGCCATCGCAGCCGCTGCAGCGGCGGCCGCTCACGCCTTCGGAGCTCAGCGGCCCGCAGAACCTCGCGCGGCGCCTGGCGCCGGTGCGCGGCGACCTCGCCGGCTACGGCGCGAAGCGCGCCATCGGCCAGCTCATCAAGCTGCGCGCGCGCGTCGTCGACGAGGACGGCGTACCGGTGTCCGGCGCGGTGGTGGAGATCTGGCATTGCAATGCCGCCGGCAAATACATCCATCCCAACGATACGAACGACGCGCCGGCCGATCCGAATTTCTACGGCGCCGCGCGCATGGTCGCGGGCGATAGCGGGCTCATCGAGCTGCGCACCATCAAACCCGCCGCCTATCCGGTGCCCGACACCGCGGGCTGGTGGCGCCCGCCGCACATCCATTTTTCCGTCTGGGGCCGCATCTGGCTGTCGCGCCTGGTCACGCAGATGTTCTTTCCCGGCGAGCCGCTCAACGATTCGGACGCCATCCTCAACGCGATCCGCGATCCCGAAGCGCGGCGCCGCTGCATCGCCGAGCTCGCGCCGACCAACCAGGGGCCGCACGACGCGCTGGTCTACGAATATCAGATCGTGGTGCGCGGGCGCTCGTCCACTCCAGCATTGGATAAATGAGTCGCATGACACGCCTGATCCCCACCGGCGAGATGACGCTCGGGCCGTTCTTCCCGCGCGAGTTCGCCGAAGGTGCGAACGATCTCGCCACCGGTGTGAAGCAGGGCGAAGTCATCGAGATCACCGGCCGCGTGACCCAGCTCGACGGAAGAGCGCTCGACAACCTGGTGATCGAAATCTGGCAGGCGGATGGCCAGGGACGCTTCGACAATCCCGCTTTCTTCGGCTGGGGCCGCGCCGCGACCGATGCCGATGGCGTGTACCGTTTCCGCACCATCAAGCCCGGCGCGTACGACGGGCGCGCGCCGCATATCAACTTCCTGCTGCTGTACTCCGGCCTGATGCGCCAGCTGCAAACGGTGATGTTCTTCGAGCCGGCGAAAGACCCGGTGCTCGACGCGGTGCCCGCTTCCATGCGCAGCCGCTTGGTGGCCAAGCGGGAGGGCACCGTCTATAGGTTCGACATCCGCCTGCGCGGCGAGAACGAGACGCCGTTCTTCGATGACTGAGATCCGCGACCTGCTTTCCTTCAAGCTGCACCGCGTCGCCAACCTGCTCTCGCGCGGCGCGGAGCTGCGCTACCGGCGCGAGTTCGGCGTCAGCCTCTGGGAGTGGCGCAGCATCGCGCTGCTCGGCGCGGTGCGCGAGCCGCTTTCGCTCAACCACCTCGCGCACGCGGCCGGCATCCACAAGAGCCAGATGAGCCGCGTGGTGTCGGGACTCGCGCGGCGCGGCATCGTGCGGCGCGAGGCCGATCCGTCGGACGCGCGCGGCGTGCAGCTCACGCTCAGCAAACCCGGGCGGCGCGTCTACGAGGGCTTGATCCGTGCGGCCGCCGAAAGAGATGCGGCGTTCCGCCGTTGCCTCTCGGACAAGGAGCACGAGGTTTTCGACCGCGCGCTTGCCAAGCTCGCCGGACAGGCCCGCGACCTGATCCAGCGCGAGAAGGTGGCGAAATGAAGACTCGCATCACCGCGCTCCTGGGCATCGAGCATCCGATCTTCCAGGCGGCGATGAGCTGGGCCTCGTCGAACTCGGCGCTCGTCATCGCGGTGTCGAACGCGGGGGGCATGGGCGTGCTCGCCGCCGGGCCGCTGCGCATCGATGACTTTCGCCGGATCCTCGGCGAGATCCAGGCCGGGACGAAGAAGCCGTTCGGCGTGAACATCCCGCTCAACAGTTCCAAGGCGCCCGAGATGCTGAACATCGCGCACGAGGCGCGCATCCCGGTGATGGTGGCATCGCAGGGCGGACCACGAGAGCATCTCGCGCGCTTTCGCGCCATCGGTACCAAATGGCTGCACGTCGTGGCCTCGGTCGATCACGCGCGCAAAGCGGAAGCCGCGGGCGTCGATGCGCTCGTCGTCGATGGCGCCGAGGCGGGCGGACATCCGCCGCCCTCGGAAGTCGGCACGATCGTGCTGGTTCGGCGTGTGCTGCAGGAAGTAAAGCTGCCCGTAGTGGCGAGCGGCGGCGTCGCGGACGGCGCGGGCATCGCCGCGCTGCTCGCGCTCGGCGCCGACGCGGTCCAGCTCGGCACGCGCTTCATCGCCACGCCGGAAGCAGGCGTGCACGAGAACTACAAGCGCGCAGTGCTCGAGGCGGAAGTCGACCAGACGGCGTTCGTCGGCCGCGGCATGGCGCCGATCCGCCAGCTCAGGAATTCCTTCGCCGAAAAATACGCCGCGATGGAGCGCTCGGGCGCGCCGATGGCGGAGCTCGACGAGCTCTTCAAGCAGCACAGCCTCAAGCAGGCCGCGCTCGAGGGCGACATCAAGTGGGGCAAGGTCGAGGCCGGGCAGAGCGCGGGCCTGGTGCACGAGATCCTGCCGGCGGCGGAAGTCATGCGCCAGCTCATCACCGAGCTGGAACAGGCGCGCCGAAGGCTCGCTTCCCTTTAATTGGTGACAGTCATCATTTTTCTATGAACTTACTGACCGAAGACAAAGGCGCCGTCCGCATCATTACGCTCAATCGTCCGGAGAAGCGTAATGCGCTCGACACGGCGCTCACGCGCGATCTCTTGGAAGCGCTGCGCACGGCGGACGCAGACGAAGCGGTGCGTTGTGTCGTGCTCACCGGCGCGGGGCAGGGATTCTGCGCCGGCGCGGACTTGAGCGAGTTCAAGGGGCTCAAGGATCCGAAGGCGGCCCAGACGCGCGCCGAGCTGACGATGCAGCTTCATCTCGCGTTCTCGAAAATGATCACGCCCGTGGTCACTGCGATCAACGGCGCGGCGATGGGCGGCGGCGCGGGTCTTGCCATCGCCGGCGATCTCGCCGTGATGGCGAAGAGCGCGAAGCTCGGCTATCCCGAGACCAAGCACGGTATCGTCGCCGCGATCGTGATGGCGAACCTGGTGCGCCAGATCGGCCACAAGGCCGCGTTCGAGCTGGTGGCGCTCGGCGAGCCGATCGGCGCGGCGCGCGCGCTCGAGCTCGGCATGGTCAATCGCGTCGTGCCTGATTCAGCATTGATGGGCGAGACCATGCGGCTGGCGGAAAAGCTGGCTGCCGTGAGCCGGCCGGCGATGGCGCAGACCAAGAGCCTGTTCCACGAGGTGGTCGACCTGCCGCTCGGCACCGCGCTGGAGCGCGGGCGCGATGTGAACAAGCGCATGCGCGGCTTCGAGAAGCTCGACAAGAAATGAAGCCGCTCGCCGGCGTCACGATCCTCGATCTCTCGCGCGTGCTCGCCTGCCCGTTCGCGTCGATGATCCTCGCCGAGCTCGGCGCCCGCGTCATCAAGGTCGAGCAGCCCGGCACGGGCGATGAGACGCGCAGCTTCGAGCCGCAGCTCGCGCGCGACAGCGCGTACTACTTCGTCTGCAACCGCTCGAAGGAGTCGATCACCGTCAATCTGCGCTCGGACGACGGCCGCAAGCTCATCCGTGAGCTCGCGCAGAAGGCCGACGTACTGCTCGAGAACTTCCCCGTCGGGACGCTTGGGCGCTATGGGCTCGACTTTGCCGCGCTCTCGGCGCTCAATCCGCGCCTGATCTACGTCTCCTGTACGGGCTTCGGCCAGACGGGTCCCTATAAGAACAAGAAGGGCTACGACACCGTGTTCCAGGCGATGGGCGGCATCATGAGCCTCACCGGCGAGCGCGGCGGCGGGCCGGTGAAGCCCGGGCTGCCGGTCGCCGATCTCACTTCCGGCCTTTGGGTGGCGATCGCCATCCTCGCGGCGCTTGCCGGGCGCGAGCGCACCGGCAAAGGCTGCCAGGTCGATTTCTCGATGCTCGACGGGCAGGTCGCCCTGCTTACGCTCGCGGCAGCGCGCTACTTCGCGCTCGGCGAAGTGCCGCCGCGCCTGGGCACGGAGCATCCCGGCCGCGTGCCCTCGGCGAGCTTCCGCTGCAAGGACGGCAAGTACGCGCACATCACGGCGAGCGATCAGCATTGGACGCCGCTGTGCCAGGCGCTCGGTGTCGAGCAATGGGGCGCGGCATTCCCGGACAACGCGGCGCGCGTCGAGCGCCGCGACGAAGTGATGGCCAAGCT
>DASXRW010000335.1:0-5582 GCA_036506355.1 Burkholderiales bacterium | reverse complement strand
CGGCCCCGAGTGCTGCCAGCTGTCCTCGCGCGTCACGGCCATGGCGAGCACGCCGTCCAGCCCGCCGGCGTACATGTTGCGGTTGGTGAGGCACACGCCCTTCGGCTCGCCGGTCGTACCGCTCGTGTAGTAGATCTGCATGATCTCGTCGAGCTCGGTCGCCGCCGGTTGACGCATCGGCGCCGCGGCTTCCACCAGCTGCTCGTAGTCGTGCACCCCGCTGGGGGCCTTGGGCAGCGCCAGGCCGATGGCGTATTGCAGGCCGTCCTTCAGCTCCTCGTACATCGGCAGAAACGGTTCGGAAAAGAGCAATGCGCGTGCATCCGAATCCTTAAGCACGTAGCGCAGCTCGGGCACCGCGAGACGCGAGTTGACCGGCATGAACGCGAGCCCGGCGTGCGCGCAGGCGTAATACGCCTCGAGATAGCGGTGCGAGTTCCAGTCGAGGATCGCGACGCGGTCGCCGCGCTTCAAGCCCAGGCCGAGCAGCGCCGCGGCGAGGCGGTGCACGCGTTCGCCGAGCGCCTGGTAGTCGAGGCGCAGCGACCCATCGACCACCGCGGTGCGCTGCGGATAGAGCGCGATCGCGCGGCTCAGGATGTGGTGGAGCGGATACATCAGGCGCCTCCTTTCGCGGCGAAGAACGCGTCGAAGCGCTCCAGCACTGCATAGAGCATTTCCAGCTCGCCAGCTTTGAGCACCGTGCGCAGCGTCTGCTCCTGGCGCTTCATCGGCGGCACGAGATCGTTGTAATAGCGCCAGCCGTTCGCCGTCAGCGTGACGTGGTGCGCGCGCCGGTCGTCGGCGAGCCGCTGGCGCGCGACGAAGCCGCGCCGCTGCAGCTGGGCGAGCGCGCGGCTGATCGCCACCTTGTCCAGCATGCTGATGCGGCAGATCTCGGTCGCGGTGAGCGGCTCGTGGTTGGCGAGGATCGCCATCGTGCGCCACTGCGCCGTCGTCAGCGGATTGCGCCGGCTCTTGTAGACGCGCGACGCATCGCGCAGCATGCGCGTCGCGACCACCGCCAGGCGGTAGGGCAGGTAGTCGGCGAGCCAGAGAATGTCCTCGTGCGACGGCTTCGGCGGGCGTCTCATTCGAGCTCACCCCGGATCCACTGCCACAACTCGCCCGGTCGCTCCACCTGCACGTTGTGCCCCGCGCCCTCGATGATCTGGGCCCGGGCGTCGTAAGGCGCCATGTCGGCCGCGTTGACCATCGGGTCCTTGCTGCCGGCGGCGAGCCGCAGAGGGCACTGCATCGCGCGCACGATCGGCGCGAGCTCGGGGCCGGCCGCGGCATTGATCATCGGATCGGCGGCGAGTCGCCACTTGCCGTGCTCCTCGCGCACGCCGCTTTGCGCCATCGGGCTCTTGGCGCCCACGAGGCCAAAGAGTCCGGACACTTTCAAGTAGCGCTCCACCGCCTGCTCCCTGGCGTCGAAGAGCTTCGCAGGCGTCCGCGCCAGTGCATGCAGCTTCGGCGCCTCGTCCGGCGCCCAGCGGATCTTGACGCCGAAGGCGACGATCTTGCGCACGCGGATGCCGAACCAGCCGGTGGCGAGCGCCATGCCGACGACGCCGCCCATCGAGTGGCCGACGATGTCCACCTCCTCATCCTGCTGCAGCAGAGAGGCCACGTCCGCGGCGTAGCCGGCGTAGCCATACGGCGACTGAGTCGGCGAGCGGCCATGGCCGCGCAGATCGGGCGCGATCCAGCGCCGGTCGATGCTCTTTTCCATAGGCAGCCAGACGTCGCCATTCGCGCCCAGGCCATGAATGAGCACCAGGCGCCGGTCGCCGCCCTGGCCCCCTTCGCGATGCCAGAGCTTCATATCTTGCGCTCGCGTCCGGCCCAGAATGGATCGCGCAATCGGCGCTTGGCGATCTTGCCCGGCCCGGTCTTCGGCAGCTGCTCCTTCGAGAAGTCGACCGACTTCGGGATCTTGTAGCCGGCGATCTTGCCGCGGCAGAAGCCGATGATCTCGTCCGCCGTCGCCGAGGCGCCTTCGCGCAACACGCAGATCGCTTTCACTGCCTCGCCCCATTGCGCATCCGGCACGCCGATCGCGGCGACTTCGAGCACTGCCGGGTGCTGCGACAGCACGTTCTCGATCTCCACCGAATAGACGTTCTCGCCGCCGCTGATGATCATGTCCTTCTTGCGATCGACGATGAAGAGGCGGCTCTGCTCGTCGAGATAGCCCATGTCGCCGGTGTGGTACCAGCCGTTCTTCAGCGCCTCGGCGGTGTGCTTGGGTTTCTGCCAGTACTCGCGCATCACGCGCGGGCCGCTAACCACTACCTCGCCGACTTTGCCTTTGTCCAGGTGGCGGCCGTCGTCGTCTGCAATCGCGAGCACGATATGCGGCACGGCGCGCCCGGCATTGTTGGTGAGCGCGAGCTGCTCGGGCGTGCCCTCGACGCGGAAGTCCTTGGGGTCGGCGAGCGTCGTGATGCCCGAGGTCTCGGTGATGCCGAAGCCGTGGATGTACTTCGTCGGCAGCGCCTTCACCGCCTTCTGCAGGATGCCGAGCGGCGTGGGCGAGCCGCCGTACATGATGAGGTGCAGGCTCGAAAGGTCGTAGTCGCGGATCTTCGGATGGTTGGCCATCATGTTGATCAGCGTCGGCGGCACGCCCGCGCCGGTGGGTTTCGTGCACTGCACCACCTCCATCATCTTCTCGGGCGTGAAGTGCAGCATCACCTGCGTCGCGCCGAGGAGCGGCATCGACCAGATCGACCAGGCGTCGACCAGGTGGAACATCGGCGCGGCGTGCAGCCAGATGTCCTCGCGCGTGAGTTCCAGCCCAACGATCGAATCGAAGGCGCTCGCGATCATGTTGCCGTGGGTCAGGCAGACGCCCTTCGGCTCACCGGTGGTGCCGCTCGTGTAGTAGATCTGGCAGATATCGTCGAGCTCGACCTTCTCCACGGTCGAGTCGGGCTTGCCGCCGGCGAGGAAGGCGTCGTAATCCTTGATCAGCACCTCGATGTGCTGGCCCTCGATCGCGCCAAGGAAGGGCTCGGTGACGATCAGCGCCTTGGCGCCGGAGTCGTTCAGCACGTACTTCAACTCCGGTGGCGCAAGGCGCGAGTTGAGCGGCAGCAGGATCATGCCGGCCTGGGCGCAGGCGTAGTACGCCTCCGCGTAGCGGTACGAGTTGACGTCGAGGATGCCGACGCGGTCGCCGCGCTTGACGCCTTTCGCTTTCAGCGCGCCGACCAGCATGTCGACGCGCCGGCCGAGCTCCTCGAAGGTGAAGCGCTTCTCGCCATCCCAGACGGCGAGGCGGTCGGGATACAGCGCGCGGGCGCGCGGCAGGATGTGCGAGATCGGGAACATGCTTTACCTCCCCCTGAACTTGGGCTTGCGCTTCTCCTTGAACGCCTGCATGCCTTCCTTATGGTCCTCCGACAGCACGAGCACGCTCTGCCCCAGCCGCTCGATGTAGCGCCCGGTGTGCATATCGGCGTTGAGGCACAGGTTGATGACGTGCTTGCCCATGCCCATGGCGAAAGGCGCCTTGTCGAGCAGGCGCTCGGCGTAGGCATAGGCCTCCTTCAACAGGTCCCTGGCGGGAACCACGTGGTTGATGAGGCCAATGCGCCAGGCCTCCTGCGCGTCGATCGGCTCGGCGTTGATGATCAGCTCCTTGGTCTTGGCGAGGCCGACGAAATGGATCATGCGGTTGCACGCCCCACTCGCGGGGATGCAGCCGATATGGTTCTCGATCAGGCAGTACTTCGAATCGTCCGCGCCGAGCAGGATGTCGCACGAGAGCGCGAGCTCCACGCCGCCGCCGTAGCAGATGCCGTTGATCGCGGCGATTACAGGCTTCTCCAGCGCCTCGAGGTTGTCGAAGCCCATGTGGTTCTGGCGGTAATAGAAGCGGAATTGCGCCGGGTTGAACTTGTCACTGCCGAGCACCGTGACGTCGACGCCCGAGGAAAAGGCGCGGCCGTTGCCGGTGATCACCAGCACCTTGATTTTGTCGTTGTACGCGCACTTGCTGATGACCTCGCTCCACTCCTGGAACATCTTCTGCGTGAAGCAGTTGAGCTGCTTCGGGCGGTTGAGGGTCATGGTGGCGATGCCGTTGTCGCGGACGTCGAATGTGATGGTTTCGTAAGACACGCTTGCTCCTTCGGTTGGGATCTACTTGTTGCGGAACTTGGGCGGCCGCTTCTCGTGGAATGCGCGATTGCCTTCGCGCGCGTCCTCGGAGCGGATCAGCACCGACTGGCCGAGGCGCTCGAGAATGCGCCCAGTCTCGGTGTCGACGTTCTGGCAGGTGTTGATGATGTGCTTCGCCATGCCCATGGCGAGCGGCGACTTGCCGAGCAGCTCGCGCGCGAAGGCAAGCGCGTCGTCCAGCAGCTTTGCGGGCTCGCTCACGCGGTGCACAAGGCCCCAGGCCTCGGCCTTCTCCGCGTCCACCGGGGCGGCGGCCATGACCATTTCCTTCAGCCGTCCGATGCCGATCATCTGGATCATGCGTGAGCAGGCGCCCGAGGCGGGCAGCACGCCGAGCTTGTTCTCGGTGAGGATGAACTGAGCGCCCTTCGCCGCGAAGCGGAAGTCGCAGGAGATGGCGATCTCGACGCCGCCGCCGGCGCAGACGCCGTTGACCGCGGCGATCACCGGCTTCTCGAGCGCCTCGAGGTCGTCGAGCATCTCGTGGTTGGCGCGCACGTAGGCGCGGAACTGCGGCGAGGGCAGGTTGTTCTCGTAGTCGAGGCCGAGGATGTCGCGGCCCGAGCAGAACGCGCGTCCCGCGCCGGTGATCACCAGCACGCCGATGGCCGGATCGAAATTCGCGCGCCAGATCACCTGCCGAATCTCGCGGATCATGGTCTCGTCGAAGGCGTTGAGCTTGTCCGGCCGATTGAGCGTGAGCACCGCGATGCGGTCGTTCACATTGAGCGTGAGGGTGGAAAAGCTGTCGGACTGGGCGAGGAAGCCCGCCGGCCATCCCTGCGGGGTCATGCGTGCGCTGCTCATGCGGTCTCCTTCAGTTGGCCGGCGCGCATCGTGACGATGCGGTCCGCCAGGCCTTCGAGAAATGCCTTGTTCTGCTCGACGATGATCATGCTGAAGCGTCCCTTCAAGCCGGCGAGCGTGTGGGCAAGGCTGCGCACGATGATCGGTGCGAGCCCCTGCGTCGGCTCGTCGAGCATCAGTACCTGCGGCTTGAGCAGCAGCGCGCGGGCGATGGCGAGCATCTGCTGCTCGCCGCCCGAGAGCGAGCCGCCGAGCTGGTCTTGCCTTTCCCGCAATCGGGGGAAAAGTACGAACACTTCCGCGAGGCGCTCTTCGAACCGCGGCAGATCGGTGCGTTGGAGCTCGATCGAGCGCGTGAGGGCGAGGTTGTCGTGCACCGTGAGCGTCGAAAGGATGTGCCGGCCCTCGGGAACGAGCGCGAGGCCGGCGCGGGCGCGCTCGTAGGCCTTTAGAGCAGTGATATCGCGACCGCCCAGGAGCACGCTTCCCGCGGTGGCGGGGAGTGCACCCGCGATGGTTTTCATCAACGTGGTCTTGCCGGCCCCGTTGGCGCCGAGCAGGCCGATGGTCTGTCCGGCTTC
>DASXRW010000334.1:0-5892 GCA_036506355.1 Burkholderiales bacterium | reverse complement strand
CGAGTGCACCTACACGCAGCTCTTCACGCAGTCGAACCGGCTGGCCAACGTGCTGGTGCGCGAGATGGGCCTCAAGCCCGGCAACCGCGTGCTGCTGCGCGGGCCGAACAACCCGATGATGGCCGCCGCCTGGTTCGCGGTAATGAAGGCGGGCGGGATCTGCGTGGCGACGATGCCGCTGCTGCGCGCGAAGGAGCTCACCGACATCATCACCAAGGCCGAGATCACGCACGCGCTCTGCGACAAGCGCCTGCAGGAGGAGCTCGACCTCGCACTGCCCAATTGTCCGACGCTGACCAGCATCAAGTATTGGTACGACGGTGCGCCGGACTCGCTCGACAACCTCGCGATGCGCCAGCCGCTCACCTTCGGCAACGTGCCGACGGCGGCGGACGATGTCGCGGTGATCGCCTTCACTTCCGGCACGACCGGCAAGCCGAAGGGCACGATGCATTTCCACCGCGACGTGATCGCACAGTGCGACTGCTTCCCGCGCTCGATCATGAAGATGCACAAGGACGACATCATTTGCGGCACACCGCCGCTCGCCTTCACCTTCGGCCTGGGCGGGATGCTGTGCTTCCCGCTGCGCTTCGGCGCCTCGACCGTGCTGGTGGAGAAGCACACGCCCGACACGCTGCTCGAGACGATCGAGCGCTTCAAGGCGAACACCTGCTTCACCACGCCGATCATGTACCGGCAGATGGCCGCCCTCGCGAAGGATGCCGATCTGCGCTCGCTGAAGACATGCATCTCGGCGGGCGAGGCGCTCCCCGACCCGACGCGCCAGGCGTTCAAGGAAGCGACCGGCATCGAGATCATCGACGGCATCGGCTCGACCGAGATGATGCATATCTTCATCTCGCATACGCCCGAGCGCGTGCGCCGCGGCGCCACCGGCTACGCCATTCCCGGCTACCGCGCCACCGTGTTGGACGAGGAGGGACGCACGTGCAAGCCGGGAGTGGTGGGCAAGCTGGCGGTGAAGGGGCCGACGGGCTGCCGCTATCTCGCGGATGAGCGGCAGAAGAACTACGTCCAGCACGGCTGGAATGTGACAGGCGACGCCTATCTGATGGATGAAGCCGGCTACTTCTTCTACCAGGCGCGCACCGACGACATGATCATCTCGGCCGGCTACAACATCGCCGGCCCCGAGGTCGAGACGGCGCTGCTCGCGCATCCGGCCGTCGCCGAGTGCGGCGTCATCGGCTGGCCCGACGAGGAGCGCGGCACCATCGTCAAGGCTTTCGTCGTGCTCAAAGACGGGCACGCGCCCGGGGAGGGGACCGTGCGCGAGCTGCAGGAACACGTGAAGAAGGCGATCGCGCCGTACAAGTATCCGCGCGCCATCGAATTCATCGACACGCTGCCGCGCACCGAGACCGGCAAGGTGCAGCGCTTCAAGTTGAGGAAACAGCCATGATGCAGATCCTGCAGCCGCCCGGCTGGGCGCGCGCCAAGGGCTTCGCCAACGGCATCGCCGCGAGCGGCAAGCTGGTTTTCATCGCGGGCCAGATCGGTTGGACCGGCGAAGGCAAATGGGAAGCGCAGGACTTCGCCGGCCAGTTCCGCCAGGCGCTGAAGAACATCATCGAAGTGCTGGCGCAGGCGGGCGGCAAGCCGCAGCACCTCGTGCGGCTCACCTGGTACGTGCTCGACAAGCAGGAATACCTCGCTTCGCTGAAAGACGTCGGCATTGCCTACCGCGCACTGATGGGCCGGCATTTCCCGACCATGGCGGTGGTGCAGGTCGGCGGGCTGATCGAGCCTGAAGCTCGGCTGGAGATTGAAGCCACGGCAGTAATACCGGAGGCCACATGAAAGTCACCGTCATTGGCGGCGGGCCCGGCGGGCTGTACTTCGCGCTGCTCGCGAAGAAGACCTGGCCGCGCTGGGACATCACCGTGTACGAGCGCAATCGCCCGGACGACACCTTCGGCTTCGGCGTGGTGTTCTCCGATCAAACTCTGGATACGTTCAAAGCCTATGACTTGGTGACCTACGAGCGCATCCGGCGGCGCTTCGCCTACTGGGGCGATGTGGATGTTGTTTACAAAGGGCAAGTATTGCGCTCAGGCGGTAATGGTTTCTGCGGCTGCTCGCGCGTGGCGCTGCTCAACATCCTGCAGGACCGCGGGCGCGAGCTCGGCGTGCAGATGAAGTTCCAGCGCGAGGTGGAGGGACTGGAGGAATTCGCCGACTCGGATCTCATCGTGATCGCCGACGGCAGCAATTCCCGGATCCGCGAGAAGTACAAGGATCACTTCCAGCCGAGCGTGGATCTCAGGCCCAACAAGTTCACCTGGCTGGGCTCCACGAAGTCCCTCGACGCGTTCAAGTATTTTTTCCGCGAGACGCCCGAGGGCGTGCTGCTCGCGCACGTCTACCAGTACGAGCCCGAGCGCTCGACCTGGGTGATCGAGATGGACGAGCCGACCTGGCGCAACTTCGGCTTCGACAGGTTGAGCGAAACGGAAATGTTGCCGGTGCTCGAGCGCGTGTTCGAGAAGGAGCTCGACGGCCATCCGCTGATCCCCAACCGCTCGCTCTGGCGAAACTTCCCGAACATTACCAACCGGACGTGGGTCAAGGGCAACGCGGTGCTGGTGGGCGATGCCAAGGCGACCGCGCATTTCTCCATCGGCTCGGGCACCAAGCTCGCGATGGAGGATGCGATTGCGCTGTTCGAGGCATTCAAGGCGCAAGGGCCAGTCGGCCCGGCCTTGAAAACCTATGACACCGCGCGCCGCGAGGAGGTCGAGAAGACGCAGCACGCTGCCAACGTCTCGCTCGCCTGGTTCGAGCACTTGAAGCGCTACTGGGGCATGGAGCCCGAGCAGTTCGCCTTCGGCGTGATGTCGCGCTCGAAGCAGATCACCTGGGAGAACCTCGAGCTGCGCGACCCGCAGTTCGTGCAGGAAGTGCACCGCTGGTTCGCAAACAAGGTGCGCGAGCAGGGCTTTGCCATCGACCTGCAGAACCCCCCGGTGCCGATGTTCACGCCGTTCCGCCTGCGCGGCATGGTGGTAGAGAACCGCGTGGTGGTCTCGCCGATGGACCAGTACTCGGCGGTGGACGGCGTGCCCGGCGACTGGCACTTCGTGCACCTCGGCAGCCGCGCCGTCGGCGGCGCCGGGCTCGTCTACGTCGAGATGACCTGCCCGTCGCCCGAGGCGCGCATTTCTCCTGCCGACACCGGCCTGTGGAACGAGGTCCAGCGCGACGCGTTTAAGAGGATCGCGGACTTCTGCCATGCCAACTCGAAGGCGAAGATGTGCATGCAGCTCGGCCACTCCGGGCGCAAGGGCTCGACGCAGCTCGGCTGGGAGCGCATGGACCATCCGCTCGAAGCGGGCAACTGGCCGGTCGTTTCCGCCTCGCCGATTCCCTACTACGAGGGCATCTCGCAGGTGCCGATCGAGTTGGATAAAAAGGGGATGGAAAAAATCATCGCCGATTTCGTGCGCTCGACGCGCTACGCCGACCAGGCGGGCTTCGACATGCTCGAGATCCACATGGCGCATGGGTATCTCTTGGCGAGCTTCATCTCGCCGCTCACCAACCAGCGGAAGGACGCCTACGGCGGCAGCATCGAGAACCGCATGCGCTTCCCGCTCGAGGTGTTCCGCGCCTGCCGCGCCGTGTGGCCGCAGGCGAAGCCCATGTCGGCGCGCATCTCGGCGACCGACTGGGCACCGGGCGGGCTCTCCGGTGCGGATCTGATCGCGCTCACGCGCATGCTGAAGGACGCCGGCTGCGACATGATCGACTGCTCGACCGGGCAGACCGTGCCGAACCAGAAGCCGGTCTATGGCCGCATGTACCAGGCGCCTTACGCCGACTGGGTGCGAAACGAGGTCGGCATCGCGACGATGACGGTCGGCGCCGTGACCACGCCCGACCAGGTCAATACGCTGCTCGCCGCCGGCAAGGCCGATCTCGTCGCGCTGGCGCGGCCGCACTTGGCGAACCCGTACTTCACGCTGCAGGCTTCGGCCTGGTATCAGCACATGGGCCAGCACTGGCCACCGCAGTACCTCACGGGGCGCGACCAGGCGTTCCGCAACGCCGCGCGCGAGCGCGCCGAGCAGAAGGAGCTGCGCATCAAGGCGCGCCCGGACAGCCATGAGGTCAAGGAAGTGGGCGTCAAGAAGGCCGCATGATCACGCTCTGGGAACTGCGCGGTAAGGGCGAGCGGCCTTACAGTCTCTTTTCCTGGCGCACGCGCTTGGCGCTCAAGCACAAAGGTCTGGCGTTCGAGAGCAAGCCGGTGGCGATGAGCGACAAGGCGGCAATCGCGTTTTCCGGCGGCAAGACCGTTCCGGTGATCAAGGACGGCGAGACAGTCGTGCGGGACTCGTGGAAGATCGCAGAGCACCTGGAAGATCGCTATGCGGACGCACCGACGCTGTTCGGCGGCGCGATCGGCCGGGGCGTCACGCAAGCGTTCAACACCTGGGTCGATCGCGTGCTCGTGCCGGCGATGATGCCGGTGATCGTCGCCGACGTGCATGAGCGCGTCGACCCGGCCGATGAGGCGTACTTCCGACAGCAGTTCGAAGGCTTTCTCAAATGCACGCTCGAGGAGGCTCGCGCGCGGCGGCCGCAGGCGCTCGAGCGGCTGGCGAGGGCGCTCGAGCCGATGCAGGCCGCGCTGAAAAGGCAGGCATTTATCTGCGGGTCCGCCCCGGCCTATGGCGACTACATCCTGTTCTCGGTTTTGCAGTGGGCGCGGATCACGAGCCCTCAGGCCATCTTTAACAATTCAGACCCCTTGTACGGCTGGCGCAGCCGAATGCTCGACCTGTACGATGGCTTCGCTCGCAACGTCCCCACGGCTTAAATGCTTTCGCACGTCGGCAAATACGAGGTGAAGCAGCTGCTCGGCAAGGGCGCCACGGGCTCGGTCTATCTCGCGATCGATCCGTTCCGGCAGCGCGAGGTCGCGATCAAGGTGCTGGAGAAGCTCTCGAAGGATCCCGAGGAGGCGCGTCGCCAGCTGCGCTTCTTCCAGAACGAAGCCGCGCTCGCCGGCAAGCTGCGCCACCCGCACATCGTCAGCATTCTCGACGCCGGCCTGGAGGACGTGAGCGCCGGCGATCCGCTGCGCTACCTCGTGATGGAAGTGGTCGACGGCCCCGCGCTCACCAAGTACTGCGATCCTGCAGCGCTGCTCGATCCCATGAAGACGATCGAGATCGGCTACAAGTGCTGCAAGGCCCTGGAATTCGCCAATACGCTCGGCGTCGTGCATCGCGACATGAAGCCGGCCAACATCCTCACGCGCGCCGAGCTCGACATCAAGGTGGCGGATTTCGGCGCCGCGCAGCTCGCGCGCAGCGATGTCACCCAGGTGTCGGGCGTCGGCTCGCCGGCGTACATGTCCCCTGAGCAGCTCAAGGGCGAAGAGATCGACTTTCGCACCGACATGTTCTCGCTCGGCGGTGTGCTCTACCACCTGATGACCGGCGCGCGGCCGTTCGACGGCGCCAACACCTACCAGCTGGTCGACAACATCCTCAATGCGACGCCACGGCGGCCGTCGCAGGCGCGCAGCGCCGTGCCGGCGGCGCTCGACGACGTCGTGATGCGCGCGCTCGGCAAGACGCGCGACGAGCGCTACTCGAGCTGGGACGAGTTCGCCGAGGCGCTCGCCAAGCTGCTCGGCCAGCAGCGCAGCTCGCGCGACCTCTCCGACGCCGAGAAATTCAGCGCTTCGCGGCGACTTTCGTTCTTCAAGCGCTTCAACGACGTCGAGCTCTGGGAGGCGGTGCGCGCCTCGCGCTGGGAGCAGCATGCAGCGGGCGCAATGCTCATCCAGGAAGGTACGCCCGACGAGCATTTCTTCGTGCTCGCTTCGGGCATGCTCAAGGTGACGCAGCGCGGCAA
>DASXRW010000333.1:0-8725 GCA_036506355.1 Burkholderiales bacterium | reverse complement strand
GCAGCGGCTGATCGGGGCGCACGACCACCGCATCCGGATGATCGAGGTCCGGCGGTCCATCGAACACCACGCGGAAATCGCCGCGCCGCGCCTCGCCGGCGAGCTGCTCGAACATGCGCAGCCCGAGCGGCGCGAGCCGTCCCTGGACATGGACCATCAGGTTCGAGCGCTGCGGGCTGTCGCGGCCGGTGAAGAGCACCGACGGCGCCCTGCGCGGCAGCCGCGGCAGGCGAAAGCGCTGCCGGCCTCGGCGCAGCTCGGGAAGGCGCGCGCGCAGCGCCTGCCAGTTGCCGGAGCGCGCCGCGTTGGCGATGAGACGCGTCTCCTGCTCGTCGCGCCAGAAGTGCGCGACGCGCTCCAGCGCCGCGTGCGGCGCGTCTTGCCAGAGCCTCGCGAGCCACGCGGCGCGGGGCTCGCTCAGCGTGCCTTTTTCGACCGCATCGACCAGGCCGCAGACGAAGAGCGCATCGGCGCTCATGCCCTCTTCCGCGCCCACGAAGAAGCGCGCCGCCATGAAGCGCGGGCGGCCCACTTCATCGCTCCACGCCAGCACGGCGCGCCACGCCGCGCGGCCGGGACGGTAGAGCTCGACCAGCCGGAAATCGAAGTCCTGGGCGAAGCGCGCGAGGAGCCGCGGCAGGGCGGCGAGCGCTTCGCGGGGCAGCGCGATCTCGAGCTCCTCGGGCGCGCTCTCGGGAAAGCCGCTCGAGTCGCCGATCAGCCGGAACGCGACGCCGTCCGCGCGCAGGCGCTCGAGCAGCGCCTCGGCGACGTAGCCGCGCTCTTCCATCAGGTCTGATTGAACACGGTGGCCACGGGGCGCGCGGCACACCGCGTGAGCCGCCGGCGCAGGCGCGCAAGGCGCGCGGCGTCCTCGCCCGGACGCACCACGAGCAGCGCGCCGCCGGCGAGCGCGGCGAACATCTCGAGGTCCGGGCCGCGCTCGGCGGCCGGCGTGTCGATCAGCACGACGCGAAACGGCCGCGCCGCCGCGCCGAGGAAGTGGCGCAGCCGCTCGCGGCTCAGGAGCTCGAGGGGATCTTCGCGCACCGCGCCTGCGACCAGCACCGCGAGATTTTCGCGGCACGCCGCCAATTGAACATCACGCCCGTCGAGCAGATCGGCCAGGCCGCCGCTGTTTTTCAGGGAATATTTCTCGTGAAGCGCCGGCGAGCGGAAGTCGGCATCGATAAGCAGCGTGCGTTCCCCCATCGCCGCAAAGGTCTGCGCGAGCTCCACGGCCAGCGAGGTGCGCCCATCCCGCGCGCCGACGCTGATGACCGGAAGAAGCGTGCGGCTGCCGTTGAACCAGTGCTCGAGGAGCTGCAGGCTAAGCGCGCGCAGCGCCTCGGGCCGCAGCGGCCGCGCTGCGAGCAAAGGCGGGCCGATCACGTCGAGCAGCTCGCGCTCCGAGCGCACCGTGCGGCGCCGGCGGTTCTGCCAGACGGTGATGCCGGCGCCGACGGCGAGCCCGAGCGCGGCGCCGATCGCGAGCCTAGGGTTTAGCGCTTGAACCCATGCAATGGCGAGCGCGAGCGACGCCGCGAAGGCGCAAGCGAGTGGACGCAGGTCAATAAGACGCATCAAAGGCGAAAGGCACGAGCAACGCGTATGCCATCCTGCAAAATCAATGGGTTCAGCAGTACTAGGTGCGCATAGGCCCCTAGTCCTGTTGCCGGCGCACGACAAAACATTCGCGTCATATCCGCCGGACTAGAATCGCCGCAAACAACTCCAGAAAGGTTTCCCCTGATGTTTCGCTGCATGCTCAAGGCGGCGTGGGTACTGCTGCTGACTCCGCTGTGCGCCCTCGCCTTCGAGGCCGTCGATGTCCTCACCCCCGCGTCAGGCGGCATCTACCCGGCGTATCCCAGCGACCCGCTGCGGCCGTATGACCTCTGGGCGCAGTTCGGCATGATGTACGACACCAACGTCCTGCGGCGCACGACCGGCGACAACAGCGAGGTGCTGACGCGCCTGGGGGTCGGCGGACGGATGGACCAGAAGGTCGTCGGCCGCCAGAGCGTGCACCTGGAAGGCCGGCTCGACAGCTACATCTACAACAAGAACAGCGAGCTCGACAACATCGGCTACGGCGGCGTCGCGGAATGGCGCTACGAGATCGGCAACGATCTCACCGGCGCCGTCGGCGCCTCGCGGCGCAGGTTCCAGGCGAATCTTTCCGAGATCCAGCGCGCGCAATACGACCCGATCACGGAAACGCAGTTGAACGCGACGGCGCGCTATCAGCTCGGACCGCACCTCGGGCTGCGCGGCGGCACGGCGTACGTCGACTACAACCGGCCTTCACGCGCCTTCTCGAACACCAAGACCCTGCTCGTCACGGGCGGCGTCGACTACGTCACCGCGCTCGGCAACGTGGTCGGTGTCGAGGTCGCAGAGGCGAAGGGCGACGCGCCGGTGGACCAGCTCGTCGACCCGCTGGGCCTCTTCGTGGATAACGGCTACCGGCAGCACGACGTCGGCGTGATCGGCACCTGGGTGATCAGCCCCTTCATGCGGGTCGCCGGCCGTGTGGGCAAGACCACGCGCCACTACACCGAGCTACCCGGCCGCGACTTCAGCGGCCCGACCTGGAATGCGATGGTGCAATGGCTGCCGACCGCCAAGACCATGCTCACCGCGGAATCGTCCAAGCACGTGTCCTCGATCATCGACATCGGCGCGAGCCACATCGTGGTGAAGGGCTTCGCCTTCGGCCCCGGCTGGGCGCCGACCGCGAAGCTCAACTTCCAGGCGCGCTTGCTGCGCCAGCACCAGGTGTTCGAGGGCGACCCCGAGGCCCAGCTCGGCGTGGCGCCGCTGCGGCAGGAATTCATACGAGGCTATCGGCTGGGCTCGTACTGGGAATACAGCCGGCAGGTGCACTTCACCTTCTCGGTCGACCACGGCGAGCGCGAGTCGAACATCCTCGGGCGCAACTACACGTACAACGCGGGCATCGCCCAGGTGCGCTACATCTTCTGAATTTAAGGGGTCACCCATTAGCCGGCCGTAAGCAATAGGGCGAGTGGGTGCCTCGTGCCCGCACGATAGTCGAGTGATTCACCGACGGGCAAGCGCGCCCGGTTCTTCGTTTCATTGGCTGCGATGCGTATCGCGCCAGTCACCCATGTGGATCAAGCGCTTGCGCCGATCTCTTGGCGAGCACCTTGGCGGGCCTTTGCCGCCCCAGAAGAACGTCGGTACCGCGCCGTGTCCGCGGAGTTTCGTACAGAGCTGTGGCTGCCGATCGGCGCCAATCCCTAAGTGGCTCGCGGCGCGGGCGATGCGCATTTCGATGAATCGTGGCTGGTGAAGCGCGGCGTCCATTCAGAGCAAAGGCTCTAAGCCAAACCCCTTTTACTGGCTCGCCACGCTTCACCATTCGTTTAGCCGAAGCAGCGCTTCATGTCGAAGGGCTCTCCGGTCTTGAGCATGTGGTAGCAGGCTCGCGCGAGCTTGTGCGCGAGCGCCTTGGTGGCGACGACGGCGTTGGTCCTGGCGCGCTTGCGATCATGGAAGCGCCTGGCCTCGGGGCACCAGCGCCGGGCCATGTTGGCCGCCTCGATGAACGCCCAGGCGAGGTACTTATTGCCATTGCGCCTGTTGCCTTCGCCTTTCTTCTTGCCGTTCGACAGACGCACGCTGTCCACGCAGCGCGCATAGGAGCTGTAGTTGCCAACGGCTGCAAAGCGCTCAAGCGGGCCCGTCTCGAGCTTGATCACCGTTGCCAGAACCTTCGCGATGCCCGGCGCGCTTGTCAGGACCGTGTATTGGGGCGTTAGCCGCACGCGCTCGAGCAGGTGCTTCTCGAGCTTGCGGATCTCTGCATTGAGTGCGCCGATCACCGCCACGTTGGCACTGATGCCTATCGCTACCTCAGGCCCGTAGCCGAGCTCCGTGACCGCTTGCACCTTCAGGCGCTTGATCTTGTCGGCTGTCATGCGCGCACCGGTCTCGCGCGCCTGAACGTTCTCCACCGCCAGCACGTGCATCGAGCGCTGGCGCACCAGCTGCATGCGTCGGCGCGCAAGATCGCGCAAAGGCCGCTCCTCGCGTGGATAGATGTACCCCGTGGGCAAGATGCCCAAACGCAGCAGCTGCGCCAAGTGTGCTGCGTCAGTCTCATCACCACTGCGCTTAAGTCCGTCGTATTTCTTCATCGCCGCGGTGTTCGCCAGGTGCACCGTGTAACCCGCCGCCTGCAGCCCATCGACCACCCAGTACCAGTTGTACGTCGACTCCACCACCACACCCACCAGCTCGCCGCGATAGGGCTCTAACGCCTCTGACACCTTGCTAAGTTCATTGGGCATGCGCTTGCAATACACCACGCGATCGGCTTCATCGCTCACCACCACGACGCTGTTGTTGGAATGTAGATCGATCCCGCTATACTTCATTGACGGCCTCCTCTCTAGGGTTAAAGCAACTTGGGCAAAGTCACTTTATCCCCACCGCCCCTCAAAAGGCGGTGGGAGGCCGGCTAATGATTTTCAGAGCAATTTTCCTGAAACAGTTGTTACCGGAAAATTGCTCTGACCCCTTTTATCTGCCGTAGGCGTCCTCGAAGCGAACGATGTCGTCTTCGCCGAGGTAGGCGCCCGACTGGACTTCGATGATCTCGAGCGGCAGTTTCCCGGGGTTCGCCAGGCGGTGCTTGGTGCCCGGCGGGATGTAGGTCGACTCGTTTTCGGTCAGCAGGAAAGTCTCTTCGCCCCGGGTCACGCGTGCGGTACCGGCCACGACGATCCAGTGCTCGGCGCGGTGGTAGTGCAGCTGCAGCGATAGCGCGGCGCCGGGCTCGACGACGATGCGCTTCACCTGGAAGCGCTCGCCCTTCTCGATACTGTCGTAGCTGCCCCACGGGCGGTGCACCTTGCGGTGCGCGAGGGTTTCTTCGCGCCCGGCCGCCTTGAGCTGGGCGACGAGCTTGCCGACCGCCTGCGCCTTGTCCTTGTGCGCGACCATCACCGCATCGGGCGTCTCGATCACCACGACGTCGTCCATGCCGACGCACGCGACCATGCGGTGCTGCGCGAGCACAAGCGCGTTACGCGTATCGGCGAGGTGGACGTCGCCTTCGATGGCATTGCCGGCGTCGTCCTTGTCTTCGATCGCCCAGAGCGCATCCCAGGCGCCGACGTCGGACCAGCCCGCGTCGAGCCGCACGACGACCGCCTGGATGGTGCCCGGCTCGGCGGTGATGCGCTCCATCACGGCGTAGTCGATGGAATCGGACGGGCAGTCGCCGAACGCGGCCGCATCCACTCGCCAAAAGCTGCCATCGCGCTTGCCTTGCCGGTACGAACGCTCGCAGGCGGCGAAGATGTCCTTGCGGAAGCTCGCTACGGCATCGAGCCACACCGAGGCGCGCACCGCAAAGATGCCGCTGTTCCAGAGATAGCGCCCGCAGGCGAGATACTCGCGGGCCGTGGCGATATCCGGCTTTTCGACGAACGCCTCCACATAACTAGCTTTGCCAGTGCGGATGTAGCCGTACCCGGTCTCTGGCGCGGTCGGCGGCACGCCAAACGTCACGATGCGGCCCTGCTGCGCCAGCGCCGCGCCACGCTCGACGGCGCGCTGGAAGGCTTCGCGGTCCGAGATGAAATGATCCGACGGCATCGCGAGCAGCACTGGATCGTCGGAGGTGATGGCGTGGATCGCGGCGAGCGTCAGAGCGGGCGCAGTGCCGCGGCCCTTGGGCTCGAGCAGGATCGCCTTCGGTCTTGCGCCGATGCGCGCGAGCTGCGCCTGCACCATGAAGCGATGCGCTTCGTTGCACACCAGCAGCGGCTCGCCGATCGCGGCGACTCCCTGGCAGCGCCCCGCGGTTTCCTGCAGCAGCGTGCGCTCGCCGTTCAGCGCGTGCAGCGGCTTCGGATGATGCTCGCGGGACAGCGGCCACAGGCGGGTACCCGATCCGCCGCACAGGATGACGGGCTGGATCATGGTCGGCGTGACGCCGAGCTCAATCAACGTGCTGCTCTCCCGAAAAAGGGTCTAGAGGCGGGCGCTGCGGCGCCGCTCGCCGAACAGTGTCTGATAGCTCCACTGGGCGATAAACCGCGCCTGATAGTCCGCTCGGGCGCATTCGCCCATCTGCCGCATCGTCTCGGGGAAGGCGTCGGCCCAGGCGAGGCGCCGCGCGAGATCGCGCGCCGAGCCGGGCTCGAACAGCAGACCGTTACGCCCCGGCTCGATCAGCTCGGTGAGCGAGCCGACGCGGCTCGCGATCACCGGCACGCCGTTGGCGAACGCCTCGACCAGCGGCCGCGGCATCGGCTCGTAGAAAAGCGTCGGCAGCACGAGGTAGGCGGCGCGCTGCAGCCGCTCCTGGAGCGCATCGCCGTCGAGCTGATCCCGGCTCAGGAATTCGATGTGCCCGCCGGGAAAGAGCTCGAGCGCCTCGATGAGCGTGGCGGCGCCGCTTTCGGCGGAGAGATCGCTGATGAAGACGCCGCCGGCGCGGCGCGGTTCACTCTTCACTGGGGCGCCAGCGACGCGTGCGGTACTGGATGATCGGCGTGCGCCGCGGCCGGTCCTGCTGCTGCCCAGGCTCCGGCAGCGCGGCGACGCGCACCTCCTTGCGCGGCCGCTCGATCCGCGGGCGCGAAGGCTGCGCGGCCGGTTTCTCCGCAGGTTGATCAGGGTGCTGCTCGTGCTCGCGCTGGGCGCGGCCGCGCAGGCGTCCCGAGGCGTACAGGTATCCGGCAGCGGTGGCAGCGGCACTCATCTTGATTCCTCCAGGAATTCGGGGACGGAGCCCGAACTCCGTAAGCTGTGCGTCGCTGGAGTTCGGGCTCCGTCCCCGAATTCCATCCAAGCCGCCCGCTTCTCGAGCAGCTTCCAATACGCGCTCACCACGCGGTCGGCGCGTTCGATGCGCCCCCGGGCGAGCGAGCGGTGCAGCACCACGCCGAGCAGATAGACGAGCGTCAGCGCGCCGATCACCGGCGCTCGCCACGACCACTCGGGATAGGCCTGCACCGCGAAGTCCGCGGCGCGCCGCATCGCCTGGCGCAGTACCGGGACCGTGACCGGGCGCGAGTTCAAGGCTCGCTGGATCATCAGGTAGTGCAGGACGTCGTCGAGCGGGCTTGCATCCGCGTGCGCATGGCCCCAGTCGGTGACGAAAAGCTGCGAGCCGAGGCTGCGGATGTTCCAGGGCGCGAAGTCGCCCTGGGAGAGCACGTAGGGTCCGGTCCAGTAGAGGAGCGCCGTCTCGCAGTCGCGATAGCTCTCCTCGAGCGTCTGCATCGCCGGGCGCGACGCGAACTCGCCCGCCTCCGCGATGGAGCGCTGCAGCCACTGACAGGTGCCCGAGACCTCGAAATCTACGGCGCGAAAGCGGGCCTTGCGCAGGCTCGCGAGGAAGCGCGCGTGATCGTCGGTGAAGGCGCGCGTCTCGCCGCCCGCATCACCGCCCATGGGCAGCATGCTGATCACGAGATAGCGGCGGCCGCCCGGGCTCGTGCCTTCCTCGAGCACGCGCGGCACCTGGCCTTCGAGCTCGCGCACGGACTCGAGCGCGCGCAGCCAGCGCGCTTCGCGCGCGAGCAGCGCCTCGGCTTGCTCGTCGGCCGCGGTTTTCACCAGCCCGAAAGACAGGTTCAAGGCCTATTTACGGAACTGAGTCGGACCGTCGATCAGGGCCAGCGCCTTGGCGTACTCGACCTTGTCGAGGCGCCCATCGGGCCGGCGGTCGGCTTCGTTGAACACTCTGTCCAGCCCCGGAAGCGCGAGCGCCTCCGCACGATCGACATAGCCGTCGCGGTTGCGGTCGAGGCTCTCGAAGGTGACCACCGTCGGCCGCTGCTCGGCCTGCGCATAGCGCACGCTCGGCAGCGTTGCCGTGACGATCGGCAGCGCGGACATCAGGGAGACGAACACGGCGCCGAGGAAGAGCAGAAACACATTGCGCTCTTGGCGCAGTCGCTGATTCATGGGAGTGGGCTCGGTGTTAGTGCTTGTGGGCACCACTCCGTGCAAGGCGCGTACCACGTTATGAAAAACGCGGCGCTTCAACGCCTTACGATTTCCCAGCGCGCGCACGGACGCGTAGAAGCGTCGTGCGGATCTGACCGCGCTCTCTTAGCGCAAAGCTAGAGCTTTGTTTGCGTGCGGAATTTCAGGTCGCGCTCGCGCGACGTCGATGACCGACTAACCGTGTAATTGCTTCTACCATCGCGTCGGGATTCGCCTTGCCCTGCCCGGCGATGTCGAGCGCCGAGCCGTGCGCGACCGAGGAGAAGAGCACCGGCGTGCCGATGGTGAGCGCGGCCACGCGCTGGGGCGCGAGCAGCTTCGCCGCCACGTGCCCCTGGTCGTGGAGCATGACCACGTACGCGTCGTAGCCCTTGCGCTGGATCAGCGTATCTGCGCCGATCGGACCATCGACCGTCATGCCCGCGCGCCGCGCCTCCTGGATCGCCGGGTCGACGATCTCGAGCTCCTCGCGGCCGAAGGCACCCGACTCGCCGGCGTGCGGATTCACGCCGCTCACCGCGATGCGCGGCTCGGCGATGCCGAGCTTCTTCAGCGCCTTGTCCACTGCTTCGATCGTCCGCAGCACCCGTTCGGTGGTGATGGAGCGCAGTGCCTGCGCCACGCTCACGTGCAGCGTGACGTGCGCAATGCGCACTTCGCGGCCTTCGTGCGCAAAACAAAGCATGAGGACCGCATCGTCCGGGCGAAGGCCACACACGCGCGCGACGAA
>DASXRW010000332.1:0-11544 GCA_036506355.1 Burkholderiales bacterium | reverse complement strand
GCGCGCGCCCGCAAATACGGCGAGACGTGAGTCTGATCAGCGCTGGATCGGCGCGGGCGCAGGCGTTGACTTTGTCGGCAGGCGCAGCTCCTGCAGCCGGCCCGAGCGCGAGAGGACCACGCCGTCCTTGCGCACTTCCTTGAGCACCACGCCCGGCGCGATGACGTCACCGGTTCGATAGCTGCGCGTCGGCCCGCCGTTGACGCCGAGGAGCGCGATGCCGCGCCCGCTCGCGCCTTCGGCCATCACGCCGAGGGCGCGAATGCCGCCCGCTTCGGCCGATGATGCGGCGCCAAAAAGCCGCGCGACAGGCGCGACGTCGGTGAGCCGAGCCTGCGGATCGACTTCGCCTGCCGGCAGCACGACCACGGGTTCGGTCATGGTGCGCCGCGCGCTGAACGTCAATGCCCAATCGGTCACGCTGACGACGAGCGCCACCGCGAGCAGAACGCCGGCGAGGCGCGCGGGAGAGGCAGTAGCCACGGCGGCATTGTGCGACCGGGCCGGACTTCGCGCTAGGTGCATAATCCGAGGGTTAGGCAGGCGTCTTGCCAAGGAGGATGAGAAACGTGAAGGCGCGCGGCAACAGGGGCTTTACGCTCGTCGAGATCATGGTGGTGGTCGTGATTCTGGGGATCCTTGCCGTGCTGATCGTGCCGCGCGTGCTCGGCCGCAGCGATGAAGCGCGCGCCGCCGCGGCGAAGCACGACATCGCCGCGGTCATGCAGTCGCTCAAGCTCTACCGGCTCGACAACGGCCGCTATCCGTCGAACGAGCAGGGTTTGCAGGCGCTCGTCAGCAAGCCGCAGAGCGCGCCCGTGCCGCCGAACTGGAAGCCCTATCTCGACAAGCTGCCGAAGGATCCCTGGGGCAACACCTACCAGTACCTGAACCCCGGCGTGCACGGCGAGATCGACGTCTTCTCGCTGGGCGCCGACGGCCAGCCCGGCGGCAGCGGCGCCGATCTCGACATCGGCTCCTGGCAGCTCTAGGCCATGCGCGCCTCGGGATTAACTGCGGGCTTCACGCTGATCGAGCTTCTTCTCACCGTCGCCATCATCGGCATCGCGGCCGGCGTCGTGAGCCTCTCGCTGCGCGGCGACGAGGCCCGGAAGCTGCGCGAAGAAGGCGACCGGCTCGCCGCGCTCTTTCGCATGGCGCAGAGCGAAGCGCGCGTCGGCGGCCGCGCGCTCGTCTGGGAAGCCGATCTCGCCGGCTACCGTTTTCGTCCGCTGGTGGCCGATGCCTCCATCGAGCTGAGAGAAGAGCTGCGCCGTCAGCGCAGCTGGGCGGTCGAGATGCGCCGCGTCGAGACGCGGCAGCTCGTCTTTGCGCGCGAGCCGGTGCGCGAGCCGGCGGTGCTGGAAATCGCGACGTCGCAGCACAGTCTGCGGCTCGCCCTTGATGCGCTCGGCAATCTCAGGCCGGCCGGCTGCGAGGACCCGGGATGCGCGGCTTCACGCTGATCGAAGTGCTCGTCGCGCTCGCGGTGGTCGCGGTCGCGCTGCTTGCCGCGGTGCGCGCCGCGGGCTCGATGGCCCAGACCAACGCCGAGCTGCGGCTGCGCCTGCTCGCGAGCCTCGCCGCCGACAACCGCATCGCCGAGCTGCGCTCGGCCGGTGCCTTTCCGGCCATCGGTACGCGCAGCGCCGCATGCCCGCAGGGCAAAGCGCGGCTCGAGTGCGTCGAAGAGGTGAAAAGCACGCCGAACCCGCTCTTTCGCCGGGTGGAAGTGCGCGTCTATGCGAGCGGCGAGCGCAGCCACATGCTCGCCGAGCTGATCGGCATCCTGCCGCAGCGCCGATGAGCCGCGCCGCGCGCGCCGCAGGCTTCACGCTCGTCGAGATGCTGGTGGCGCTCGCCCTCATGGCGCTGATGGGGGTGGTCTGCTGGCGCGGCCTCGCCTTCGTCGCCAACCAGCGCAGCGCGATCGAAGAGGAAGTGACCGAGCTCGCGCAGATCGTGCGCGCCTTCGCCCAGATCGAGCGCGATCTTGCCGAGCGGCTGCCCGATATCGCGGCTCCCGCGCGCGCGACGACGCCCGAGCTGCCGCTCGCCGTCTCGGTGGTGGCGGCAGAAAACGGCAACGCCGAGCTCGAGATCTTCCGCGCCGCGCCCGAGATGACCGCCCAGTCCCGTTCGTTGCGCGTCGCCTACCGGCTGGCGCCAGCCGGGCTGATGCGCAAAAGCCCTGCCGGCGAAGTGCTGATGCTGCCGGGGGCCGCGCGTCTGCAGATTCGCGTGCACGCCGGCGGCTTCTGGCTCGAGCCCGGCCGCGAGGAGCGCGTGCGGCCGCCCGCGCGCGCCGGCGCTCTCGAGATCGCGATCGAAGACGGACAGGGTGCGCGCTATGTGAAGGTGATCGCCCTGTGAGCGCCCGCGCCGAGCGCGGCACCGCCGTGATCCTCGCGATGCTGGTGGTCGCCGTCGCGGCGACGCTCGTGAGCGGCGCGCTGTGGCAGCAGAGCGCGCTCATCCGCGAGACGGAGAACGAGCTCGCCTATGCACAGGCGAAGTGGCTGCTGCGCGGCGCGATCGACTGGGCCGGCGTGATCCTGCAGGAGGACGCGCGCACCTCGAGCGTCGATCATCGCGGTGAGCCCTGGGCCGTGCCGCTCGCCGACACGCGCCTCAACGAAAACGACGGCCGCCCTGCCGCCTACCTCGCGGGCGCGATCGACGACGAGCAGGCCAAATTCAACCTGCGCAACCTCGTCACGGGCGAAGAGCTCAATGTCGCCGAGATGCAGGCGCTGCGCCGCCTGCTCGCCGCGCTGCGCATCGACGAGACCTTCGCCGAGCGCATCGGCGAGCGCCTGCTCGCCGCGTTGCGCTCGAGGGGCGTGCAGCCGGCGCTCGGCCTGGCGTTCGCCGACGACCTGCTCGCCGTCGGCATGCAGGCCGAGGACTTCCAGCGGCTGCGCGCGTTCGTCACCATGCTTCCCGAGCCTACCGCGCTCAACGTGAATACCGCGCCTGCCGAAGTGCTCGCCGCGCGCATCGCCGGTCTGCCGCTGGTCGATGCGAGGCGCATGGTTTCGAGCCGCGACCGCGCCTACTTCAAGGATCTCGGCGACGCCGTGCAGCGCCTGCGCGAGGCGAGCCCGCAGGCGACCGACGCGGGTCTCTCGGTGACGACGCGTTACTTCAGCGTCGAAGGCACGGTGAGCTACGGCCCGGCGCGTCTCACGGCGCGGGCGCTGGTGCGGCGCGACGCGAGCCGGCTCGAGGTCCTGTGGATGAAGGAGACGGGATGAAGACGCTGCGCTTGCGGCTCTGTCCCCTCGCCGAGCTTGGCGCCGACAGCACGCTCGATTTCGAAGTGCTGGACGACACGCGCGCGGTGCTCGAGCGGGGCCGCGCGCTGCTCGCCGAGTTGCCGCGCCTGCCGCGCACGGAGCTGGTGGTCGCCGCGCCCGATGTGCTGCTCGTCGAGGCAGCGCTGCCGCCGCTCTCCGGAGCGCGCCTGCGCGCCGCGCTCCCGGCGCTCGCCGAGCCGCACGTGCTTTCCGCTATCGAATCGGCCTACGTGGTCGCCGCCAAGGCCCGCGCCGGCGAGCGCGCGACGCTCGCGGTGCTCGACCGGGGGCTCTTCGCGCGCGCTCTTGAGCTGCTGCGCCGTCTGAAGATCGAGCCGGCCAGCGCGACGCCCGAGCAGCTCGCCCTGGCGCTGCACGAGGGCCGTTGGCGCCTGCGCCTGGGCGCCGCTTATGCGTGCTTGCGCACCGGCCCCTTGCGCGGCATCAGCTGCTCGAGCGCCGAGGGCGCCGCGCCGGTCGAGATGCAGCTCGCGCTCCAGCAGGCGGGCGAAGCGCGACCGCAGGCGATCGAAGTGGAAGACAGCTGCCCCGCTGCAGCATGGAGCGACGCGCTGGGCGTACCCGTGATTACGGTCGAAACTCCCGCGACGCGCGCCGAGCCGGTCGCCCTCGAGCTCCTGCAGTACGAGTTCGCGCCGCGCCTCGTCGCATGGCGCGCCTGGCGCGTGCCTGCGGTGTTGGCGGCGCTGTGCGCGGCGACCTGGCTCGTCGGCCTGAATGTCGATGCCTGGCTGATGCGGCGCGAGGCGCGCGCGCTACGCGCACACATGGAGGCCGCGCTGCGCGAGGCGTTTCCGAGCACGCCGGTGGTGCTCGATCCGCTCGCGCAGATGCGCCGCGGCGTCAGCGACCTGCGCGCCGCCGCCGGAGCCGCCGATCCGCGCGAGTTCCTGTCGCTCGCGACGGCGCTGGCGCGCGCCCTGCCTGCCGAGAGCGACGCGGTGCGCGCGCTCGAGTTCCGCGACCAGACCCTGCGCGTGGACTTCGAGCCGCGCGCGCTCGAGACGCCGAAGAAGCGCGAGCTGCTGCTTGAGCAAATCTCCGCGGCGGGCCTCGCGGCGCGCTTCTCGGAGGCGACCCTCAGCGTGCGCGCGAAAGGCGAGGGATCATGAGGCAATGGTGGGTCGGGCTCTCGCGCCGCGAGCGCATGGCCGTCATCGCGGCCGCCGCGCTGGTCGCAGCCGCCGTGCTCTACCTGGCAGCGATCGAGCCGGCGTGGCGCACCCGTCAGCGGCTCGCGGCGGAGCTGCCGCGCTTGCGCGCGCAGGCCGCGGAGCTCGACGCGCTCGCGCTCGAGGCGAAGAAGCTCAAGACCCGCACGCGCACGCTCGAGTCCGCCGAGCAGACCAAGGCTGCCCTTACGAAGCTGCTCGCCGAGAAGAACATCGCCGGCGGCAGCATCCGCGAAGGCGACGACCAGCGCTTGCTTCTCACGGTGCGCCGCGCCGACGCGGCGAGCTGGTTCGCCTGGCTGAAGGAGGCTTCGACCGAGCTGCCGCTGCGCGTGGCGAGCGCGCGCATCTCGCGCGTCGGCCCCGGGCTGGTCGACGCCGAGGTCGCGCTCGCGCCGGTGGGACAGAAATGACACGCGCAATCGGGCTCGCACTGCTCCTGGCGATCGCCATCATGGTCACTATGGCCGTGCGCGCGCCGGCCGCGTGGCTCGGCGACTGGCTCGAGGCGAGGAGCAAGCTGCGCCTCATCGACGCGCGCGGCACGCTCTGGCAAGGCTCGGCCCTGCTCGGTTTCAGCAACGGCCGCGAGACCACGCTGGTTCCCGGGCGCATCGAATGGCGCATCGATACATTCACACCCAACCGCATCGCGGGCCAGGTGTCACACCCGTGGCTGCGCTCGCCGCTCGCGCTGTCGCTCGGCACGCAAGGCATCGGCTTCGCAAAAGGCGGCGCGCGCCTGCCCGCCGGAGTGCTGGCGAGCGCCGGGGCGCCTTTCAATACGGTGCGGCCGGGCGGCGTCCTGGAGCTCTCCTGGACCGACGGCGAGATCCGCGGCACCGCGCTCACCGGCGAGCTGCAGATCGATTGGCGCGATGCACAATCGGCGCTCTCGACCGTCGCGCCCCTTGGCAGCTACCGCCTGCGTATCACCGGGGCGGGAGCGCCGCCGACCATGGAATTGCGCACGCTCAGCGGCCCGCTTCAAATGCAGGGAAAGGGCACAATGGAAGGTTCCCGCATCCGCTTCAACGGCGTGGCGGGGGCCGAGCCGGCGATGCAGCCGGCTTTGAACGGGCTGCTCGGCGTGCTCGGCATGCGTTCGGGAGACAAGGTGCTGCTGGCGATCGATAGCTAAGAACAAGGAGGTGCACATGGGCGACCGACAGGAGGAAACGCTCAGCCACTGGGTGGCGGTGCTCGCATTGAGCGCCGCGCTCTGCAGTCCCGCGCTGGCGCAGCAGGAGCAGCGCCTCACGCTCAACTTCGCCAACACCGAGATCGAGGCGGTGGCGCGCGCCATGGCCGATTTCACCGGCCGCACCTTCATCGTCGATCCGCGCGTCAAGGGCACGGTGACGCTGACCGTCGAGCAGCCGATGAGCGCCGAGCAGGCGCTCGCCGCGCTCTCCGCGGCGTTGCGCGTGCAGAACATCGCGCTGGTCGACTCGGGCGGCGTGATCCGCGTGGTGCCCGAGGCCGACGCCAGGCTCCAGGGCGGGCCGGTGCACTCCGGCGCGCCGGCGGGCCGCGGCGACGAGATCGTGACGCAGGTGTTCAAGTTGAACTACGAATCCGCGGTGAGCATCGCCCAGGTGCTGCGCCCGCTCATCGCGTCGAACAACCCGATCAACGCCTACGCCGGCAACAACACTATCGTGGTCACCGACTACGGGGAAAACGTGCGCCGCATCGCGCGCATCATCGCCGCGATCGACACCCCCGCCGGGAGCGAGATCGACGTGGTGCGCCTCGAGCACAGCATCGCGAGCGACATGGCGGTGCTGCTCGCGCGCCTGCTCGAAGCGCCGGCGACCGATCCGAGCGCGCGCGTCAGCATCCTCGCCGAGCCGGTGAGCAACTCGCTGCTGGTGCGCGCGCCGACGCCGGCGCGCGCGAACCTGGTGCGCGTGCTCGCCGCGAAGCTCGACCAGCCCTCGGCCGCGCCCGGCAACATCCACGTCGTCTACCTCAAGAACGCGAACGCGAGCGTGCTCGCGCGCGCCCTGCTCGGCATCGCCGCGCCCGACTCCGGCGGCGCGCCCGGCGCTGCGCCGCAGAGCCAGTTTCAGGCCGGCTCGCGCCCGGTCGGCACCGCGCCCGCGCGGCCGCTCACCGGCGCGGCCGCCACGCCCGGCCCGGTCTCCGGCCAGATCGCCGGCGCGCAGATCCAGGCCGATCCCGCGACCAACACGCTGATCGTCATCGCGCCCGATCTCGTCTACCGCAACCTGCGCGCGGTGATCGACAAGCTCGACATGCGCCGCGCGCAGGTCTTCATCGAGAGCCTGATCATCGAGGTGACGAGCGACCAGGCCGCCGAGTTCGGCATCCAGTGGCAGGGCGGCCTGGGCCACCTGCAGGGCAGCGGCGGCACCGGCGCGCTCGCGGGCACGAACTTCGGCGGCGCGGGCCAGAACATCTTCGGCGTCGCGCAGAACCCGGCGACGGTCGGCCGGGGGCTCGCGATCGGCGTGGCGCGCGGGCAGATCACGCTGCCCGGGGTCGGCACGATCAGCAATCTGCAGGTGCTCGCGCGCGCGCTCGAGACGATGTCGAAGGCGAACATCCTGTCGACGCCGAACATCCTCACGCTCGACAACGAGGAAGCGCGCATCGTCGTCGGCCAGAACGTGCCCTTCATCACCGGCCAGTTCGTCACCCCCTCGTCGGGGGGCGCCACCGTCAACCCCTTCCAGACCGTCGAGCGGCGCGACGTGGGGCTCACGCTGCGCGTGCGCCCGCAGATCAGCGAAAGCGGCACGATCAAGCTCGTCATCTACCAGGAAGTCTCGAGCGTGCAGGACACGACGAACGTTGCGGGCATCGTCACCAACATGCGCGCCATCGAGACCAACGTGCTGGTCGACGACGGCGCCATCGTGGTGCTCGGGGGACTGGTGCAGGACAGCGTCACGAGCAGCACGGAGAAGGTGCCGGTGCTCGGCGACCTGCCGCTCATCGGGCAACTGTTCCGCTTCGAGACGCGCCACCAGCAGAAGACGAATCTCATGGTGTTCCTGCGCCCGTTCATCGTGCGCGACGAGAGCGACGCGCGCGGCATCGTGGTCGACCGCTACGACAACATGCGCCGGCTCGAGGAGATCACCGTGCCGCCGCCGCATCCGGTGCTCCCCGACATGCAGCCGCCGGTGGTCCCGCCCAGCTCATCTTCCAAATGAGCGCACGGCTGGTTCCGTTCGCGTTCGCGAAGACCCATTCGGTGCTGCCCGCCGCCGAGCGCGACGGGCGCCTGGTGCTGTGGGTGACTTCGGCCACGCCGCCCGCGGCGATCGGCGAGCTGCGCCGCTCGCTCGGCCGCGACATCCAGCCGCAGCTCGTCGCGCAGAACGAGTTCGATGCCGCGCTGCAGGCGGCGTACGCCGAGCCGCGCGGCGAAGCGGCGAGCATCGTCGACGAGGTGCAGGACGAGGCCGAGCTCGGCCGCCTGCTGCAGGACCTGCCGGAGGTGGAAGACCTGCTGGAAGCGCGCCACGACGCGCCGATCATCCGCATGCTGAACGCGCTGCTGTCGCAGGCGGTGAACGAAGGCGCGTCGGATGTGCACGTCGAGCCGTTCGAGAACACCTCGGTGGTGCGCTACCGCGTCGACGGCGTGCTGCGCGACATCGTGCGGCCGCGGCGCGCGCTGCACGCGGCGCTCGTCTCGCGCATCAAGATCATGGCGAGCCTCGACATCGCCGAGAAGCGCCTGCCGCAGGACGGGCGCATCATGCTGCGCCTGGGCGGCCGGCCGATCGACGTGCGCGTCTCGACGCTGCCCACCGGCCACGGCGAGCGCGTAGTGTTGCGCCTCTTGGACAAGGAGCGCGGGCGCCTCGAGCCCGAGAGCCTCGGCATGTCCGCCGGGGTGCTCGCGGCGCTCGACCGGCTGGTGAAGCAGCCGCACGGCATCGTGCTCGTCACCGGGCCCACCGGCAGCGGCAAGACCACCACGCTCTACGCGATGCTCTCGCGCCTCGACGCCGCCGCCATCAACATCATGACGGTCGAGGATCCGATCGAATACGACCTCGCCGGCATCGGCCAGACGCAGGTCAACGCGCGCATCGACATGAGCTTTGCGCGCGCGCTGCGCGCGATCCTGCGCCAGGATCCCGACGTCATCATGATCGGCGAGATCCGCGACCAGGAGACCGCGCAGATCGCGGTGCAGGCCTCGCTCACCGGGCACCTGGTGCTCGCGACGCTCCATACCAACGACTCGATCTCGGCGATCACGCGCCTGTTGGATATGGGCATCGAGCCTTTCTTGTTGTCTTCCTCCATCCTCGGCATCCTGGCGCAGCGCCTGGTGCGCAAGCTCTGCTCCGACTGCCATGGCGCGGGCTGCCCGAAATGCCTGCAGACGGGCTACCTCGGGCGCACCGGCATTTACGAGCTCTTGGAAATTGACGAGCCGATGCGCGCCGCCATCCACGCTCGCGGTAGCGAGCAGCGCCTCGCCGAGCTCGCCGCCGCGCGCGGCTTCCGCTCGCTCGCCGAGGACGGCAAGCGCTGGGTCGACTCCGGGGTCACTTCGGCCGAAGAGCTCCTGCGCGTGACGCGCGAGCGCTAGCGCGATGCCGTCGTTCCGCTTCGAGGCCTCCGACAGCGCCGGCCACATCGAAAAAGGACTGGTCGAAGCCGACAGCGCAGCCGCCGCGCGCGCCGCGCTCCGCGCGCGAGGACTGATTCCTCTGGATGTAAGCGGCCTCGCCGCCTCCGGTGCGCAACGGATCGTCTTCCAGCGCCGGCGCTTCTCCGAAGCCGAGCTCGCCCTCGCCACGCGCCAGCTCGCGAGCCTGCTCAGCGCCGGGCTGCCGATCGCGCAGGCGCTCGGCGCCACGATCGAGCAGGCCGAGGAGCGCGCGGTACGCGAGGTGTTCGCCGCGGTAAGGAGCGATGTCTTCGCCGGCCATCGCCTCGCCGAAGCGCTGGCGCAGTTTCCGCGCGAGTTCCCCGACGTCTACCGCGCGAGCGTCGCCGCGGGCGAGGACTCGGGCGAGCTCGCCGGCGTGATGGAGCGGCTCGCGACCTATCTCGAGGAGCGCCTCGCGCTGCGCGGCAAGGTGCTCGCCGCCTTCCTCTACCCGGCGATCGTCACGACGGTCGCGCTCGCCATCGTCATCTTCCTGATGACCTACGTCGTGCCCCAGGTGGTGGAGGTGTTCCGCCACAGCCGCCAGGGGCTGCCCTGGCCGACGCGCCTCCTGCTCGCCCTCAGCGCTTTCGTACGGGTGGGCGGCATCTGGCTCGCCCTCGGTTTGGTGGGCGCGTTCTTCGGCTTGCGCGCCTGGCTCGCGGTGCCCGCGCGCCGCCTCGCCTGGGACCGGTGGCTGCTGCGGCTGCCGATCTTCGGCCGCATCCTGCGCGGCGTCGACACCGCGCGCTTCGCCTCCACCCTCGCCATCCTCACCGGTGCCGGCGTGCCGCTGTTGCGCGCGCTCGACGCCGCGCGCGGCACACTCGCGAACGCGGTGCTCGCCGCCGCGGTGAGCGAGATCATCGAGGCGGTGCGCGAAGGCCAGAGCCTCGCCGCCGCGCTCGGGCGGCTCAAGGTCTTCCCGCCGGTGCTGGTGCACCTCGCCGCGAGCGGCGAGGCCACGGGCAAGCTCGCCGACACCCTCGAGCGCGCCGCGATCAACCTGTCGCGCGAGGCCGAGCGCCGCGCGCTCGCGCTCAGCACGCTCCTCGAGCCGCTCCTCATCCTCGCGATGGGCGCGGTGGTGCTCGGCATCGTGCTCGCCGTGCTGATGCCGATCATCGAGATCAACCAGCTCGTGCGCTAAGGTGGTTCGCAGCCTCTTGGCCATCGGCCTCGCGGTTCAGGCTTTTTGCGCGCATGCCGAGCTTGGCCTCAATGTCTACGGTCTCTCGTACCATTTCGACCGCGACAAGGCGCGCGAAAAAGGCCTCACGCACGAGGTGAATCCGGGTCTGGGCGTGCGCTGGCGTTCCAACGAATCGATGCTCTTCGCCGACGCCGGCTTCTACCGCGATTCGGCGGCGCACACGGCGAAGCTCGCCGGGGCCGGGGCGTTCTGGCACGCAAGCGAGCGGCTGCGCCTGGGCGGCGCGGCGGTGCTGCTGAAGAGCGAGACCTACAACCACGGCAAAGCCTTCATCGCGCCGGTGCCGCTCGCCGCCTACGAAACGCGCCGCGCGACGTTCAACCTGGTCTACTTTCCCAAGTGGCGCGACGTGAACCCCACCAGCCAGGTCGGCGCCTGGGTCACGTTCTGGCTGCCGAACTGATTTGTAAATTCTGCCTCCCAAGGCGTGGAAATATCCGACTCGCGCCGCAGCGCGAAAGCCCTCCCATGGTCACGGGAGATGGTGATTAAGTAGGCATGTGCTGGCGTAGTATTGCCGCAGGGAGGAAAGAACTCATGCGGCGCTTCGCCTGCTTCGCCATCGCAGCACTCGCCTGCGCGTCCGCGGCCGCGCAAAACTACAGCGGCACCTTCACCACCGTGAACCAGCAGGGCGGCACGGTGACGCTCGTCCTCAAGCAGGACGCGCAGAGCCAGGTGAAGGGCACGCTCACCGGCAACAACAACAGCTTCCAGGTCGCGGCGCAGGCGACGCCGCAGGGGCTGATGGGCACGGTCACCGGCCAGCAGGGCAACCTCTACCTCATGGCGCAGTACGAGGGCGCGAGCCTGGTGGTGATCCTCGCCGAGCCCGGACCGAACGGGCAGGCGAACCTGCAGTCGGCGCGGCGCATCGTGTTCGCGAAAGCCGGCGCCGGAGCGCCCGCGCCGAAGAAGGACGCCGCCGCGCCGCCCAAAGCCGCGGGCGGCGTCGACGGCCAGCTCACGCAGCTCCTCACGCGCAACGCCTGGTGCGGCTTCACCTACAACCAGCGCAGCGGCACCAGCACGCGCGAGCGCGTCGTGTTCAACGGCAACGGCACGGTGATGCGCAACTCGGGCTCCGAGACCTACAACTCGGGCCCCGCCGGCAGCGTCGCCGGCCAGTACGGCAGCGCCAACCAGGCGCGCTGGAAAGTCGCCGACGGCATGCTGCATTTCTCGCAGGACGGC
>DASXRW010000331.1:0-6841 GCA_036506355.1 Burkholderiales bacterium | reverse complement strand
GCCGGCCGAAGGCGGCTCCTTCTTCGAGCGGCGCGTCACCACCGTGTTCCAGTCCATCGACTGCAGGTCGACCTTGAAGCCCGCCTGGCGCAGGAGCTGTGCCGCGACTTCCGGGAGCTTCTGGATCGCCGCCAGGTCCGTCGGCTTCATCAGCACCACCGGCGTGCCGTCGTAGCCCGAGGCCTTCACCAGCTCCTGGGCCTTCTTCATGTTCGACTTCGACTGGATCTCGCTGCCTTTCGGGCTGCCGTAGGGCGTGTTGCAGGTGAACATCGACGGGCACGAGTGATAGAACTCCTTTACGCCGACCTGCGCCCGCAGGAACGGCTCCTGCGCCATCGCCGCAAGCGCCGCCTGGCGCACCTTCTGGTTGTTGAACGGTGCATGCAGGTGATTGAAGCGGCACATGTACTGGAAGCCGAGCGGATTCGCGTTCACCACCTGCACGTTCTTGTCGGCCTTGAGCGGCGGATAGCTCTCGAACGCCGGCTGCTCGAGGATATCGATCTCGCCATTGATAAGGGCGTTCACCTGAGACTGCGCGTCGCGCAGCGCGAGGTTCCATTCGACGCGCTCGACGTACACGTGCTTGCCGCCCGCGGTGCCCGACGGCGCTTCCTTGCGCGGCACGTACTTGGCGTTCTTGATGTACACCGCGCGGTCGCCGGGCTTGAACTGTTCCTTGACGAAGATATAAGGCCCGCTGCCGGTGGCATCCTCGATCTGCTTGTCCGCCGGCGTGTCGGCGACGCGCTTGGGCATGATGAACGGCACGTTGGAAGAAGGCTTGCCGAGCGCCTCGAGCACGAAGCCGCAGGCCTCGCGCAGGAAGATGCGGAAGCTGTTGGGCGAAGGCGCATCCATGCGCTCGACGAAGGTCATCAGCTTCTGGCCCATCGCGTCGCGCTTGCCCCAGCGCTCGAGCGAGGCGACGACGTCTTCGCCGGCGACGGGTTTGCCGTCGTGAAACGCGAGCCCCGCGCGCAGCGTGAAGGTCCACAGGCGATGGTCCGGGCTCTCGGTCCACTTCTCCACCATCTGCGGCTGGATGCGGTTCTTCTCGTCGGTGCCGAACAGCGTGTCGTAGACCATGTAGCCGTGGTTGCGCGCCATGTACTGCGTGGTCCAGATCGGATCGAGGATGTTGAGGTTGGAGTGCGGCACGACGCGCAGCACCTTGTCTTGCCCGTTGACCGGAAAGACAACGAGCAGCGCGAGGAGGGCGAGCGTGCGACGCATGCGAGAATCTCCGCGGTAAGAAAGACGCGACGCAGGTTAACAGGGCATGGCAGGCCTCGCAATCCGTCCGAAAACCGCGGCGCTCATCGTGCTGGCGGTGCTGTCCTTCGCCAGTCCGGCGCTCGAGCGCTCGGTGACCGGGCGCGTCGAGCTGCTCAGCAACTTCGGGCTGGCGGAAACCCTGCTGTCGCTGGTGGTGCTCTTTTGGTGGTTTCACCTCGACAAGGCCGAGCACAACTATCGGGCCGGCAAGCTGCTGAACGCGGGCGTGCTGGTCCTCGCCGCGGTGGCGCTGCCGATCTACTTGATCCGCTCGCGCGGCTGGCAGCGCGGCGCGATGGCGATTGGCGTCGCGCTCCTGTTCCTCGCGGGCACGTTCGTGCTGGGCGAGCTCGGCGAGCGGCTCGGCGCCGCGCTCACATCCTGATACAGAGGGTTACAGCCGCCCACGCGCCCCGCGGCTAGAGTGCGCCCATGCTGCGCGCCCTGGTTCTTTTCTGCTGGCTGGGAACGGCGCTGGCGCAGGACAACCCGGCGATCGACATGCCGGGCTACCTGCGCGTCGCCGGCGAAGCCGCCGAGCATCGCGCCGCTCGGCGGGTATCGGAGGCCGAGTTCAGCCGCATGAGCCGCGAGCCGGGCACCGTGATCCTCGATGCGCGCAGTCGCGAGAAGTACGACGAGCTGCACGTGAAGGGCGCCGTCAATTTGAGCTTCCCCGATATCGCGGTCGAGACGCTGCGCGCCACGATTCCCGATAAGGCGACGCGGATCCTCGTCTACTGCAACAACAACTTCGCCAACGCCGAGGGCCCGTTCCCGGCGAAGCTCCCGAGCGCCTCGCTGAATCTCGCGACCTACATCGCGCTCTACAACTACGGCTACCGCAATGTCTATGAGCTCGCGCCGCTCATCGACTTGCGCAGCTCGCGACTCGAGTTCGAGTCGCGCTAGATGCGCCGGCCGGAGGCGGCCCAGTAGGGTTCGCGCAGCAGGCGCTTGAAGATCTTGCCGCTCTCCTCGCGCGGCAGGGATTCGTGGAAGCTCACGACGCGCGGCACCTTGTAGTTGGCGATGCGGCTGCGCAGGAACGCCTGGATTTGCTCGGCATCGGCGTGCTGGCCACTACGCAGCTGCACCGCGGCGGCGAGCGCTTCGCCGAACTCGGCGTCCGGGATGCCGAAGACGGCGCAATCGGCGACTGCCGGCATGGTCATCAGGGTCGCCTCGATTTCCGCGGGATAGATGTTGACGCCCCCCGAGATCACCATGTCGCTCTTGCGATCGGCCACATATAAGTAACCTGCCGCGTCGAGGTAACCCATGTCGCCGACGCTCCACAGGCCGCTGCGCTCGAGCGCGGCGCGCGCGGCGGGGTTGTTGGTGTAGGTGAAGTCGGGGTACGCGGGCTGCCGGCAGTAGATCAGCCCGATTTCGCCCGGCGGCAGCTCGCGCCCGGCGTCGTCCAGGATTTTCACCACGCCTTCGCCGAGCGGCCGGCCGACCGAGCCCGGGCGCTCGAGCCATTCGCGCGAGTCGATGAAGCTGATGTGGCCGGTCTCGCTCGCGGCGTAGGTCTCGGTGATGAACGGCCCGAACCACTCGATCATGGCGCGCTTCACCTCCGGCGCGCACGGCGAGCCGGTCGACGAGACGAAGCGCAGCGAGGAGAGGTCGTACTGGCGACGCACTTCCGCCGGCAGCCTAAGCAGCCGCACGAACATCGTCGGCACGAGATAGACGTTGGTCAGCGCGTGGCGCTCGATCAGCGCGAGCGTTGCTTCGGCGTCGAAACGCGGCTCGACGATGAGGAGCGCGCCGTTGAGCACTGCCTGCACGGCGTAGAGGTTCGGCGCGCTGTGGTAGAGCGGCGCCGACACCATCGCCCGCATGCCCGGCTCGAGCCCGAGCAGCGTGCGGTAAATCGCCATGGCGAGGGCGCGCTGCTTTTCCGTCGCGGGCATGCGCCGCACGCCTTTCGGCCGTCCGGTGGTGCCCGAGGTGTAAGGCATGTTGCCGCGCGGCGTGCGCGGCGCGCCGCGCCAGGGCTCGTGCGCGTCGCGCCACGCCGACCAGCCCGGCTCGACCGCGACGATGGGAAAGCCGATCGGCAACCCGGCCTCGATCTGCGGCAGGAGATCGGCGTGCACCGCTAGCGCCTTGGCGCCGCTGTCGCGCAGGATGAAGCCGGCTTCATCCGCCTTGAAATGCCAGTTGATCGGGCAGTAGTAGGCGCCGAGCAGGCGGCAGGCCAGCATTGCCTCGATGAACGCCGGGGAATTGCGCAGCATGAGCGCGACGACGTCGCCTTCGCGGATGCCCAGGCGCTCAAAGCCGCTCGCCGCGCACGCGGCGCGGCGCTCGAGCTCCGCCGGGGCGACTGCCTCGCCGCCGAAGCCGAGCGTCGCGGTCATTCGGGCCAGCGCCGCTGCGCGGGCCGCAGCTCTTCGATCAGGCGCGCGAGGCGCAGTACGCCGGCATCGTCGAAGCGGTGCCCGATGAGCTGGACGCCGAGCGGCAGGCCGTCGCTCGCCGCGCTCCAGTTGATGGCGGCGGCCGGCTGCTCCGACATGTTGTACGCCACGGTGAAGGCGATGTGCGGCAGCGCATCGCGCGGATCGTTGCCCGGCGCGGCGAGCTCCGCCTCGTAGGGCAGGATGGGCGAGGTCGGCGAGAGCACGAAATCGTAAGGCTCGGTCGCCGCGACCGCGGCTTCGCGCATCGCCATGACTTGCGTGTAGGCCTGCATCACGTCGCGCCCGCTGAATTGCGCCGCGCGCCAGCTGCACCACTCGGCGACGAAGGGCAGCACCTTCTCGCGCCGCGCCGGCGCGAGCTGCGCGAGGTCGTTGTACGAGCGCACCTCGAAGAAGCGGCAGATCGCGTTGAGCATCTCCTCCGTCAGGAAGGAGCGGATCGACTCCACGCGGCAGCCGGCACCCGCCAGCGCGGTCGCCGCCGCCTCGACCGCGCTGCGTACTTCCGGCTGCACCGACAGGCCGACGCCCATGTCCGCGAGCAGGCCGATTTTCAGCCGCCGCGGCTCGAGCTCGTGCAGGCCGGCGGCGAAATCGCGTCCTTCGAAGGGCAGCGACATGAAGTCGCGCGCATCCGGGCGCGAGATCACGTTCATGAGAAGCGCCGCGTCCTCGACGCTGCGCGTCATCGGGCCGGTCACGCGACCCATGTAAGGCGGGTGGATCGGCACCCGGCCAAGCGACGGCTTGAGCGCAAAGATGCCGCAGTGCGCCGCTGGCAGGCGCACCGAGCCGCCGATGTCGGTGCCGAGGTGCAGCGGCGCGTAGCCGGCGACGGCAGCGGCGCCGGCACCGGCGCTCGAGCCTGAAGTATTGCGGTCGAGGCGCCAGGGGTTGCGCGTCACGCCGTGCAGGCTCGACAGGCCGGAAGAGAGCATGCCGTAGTCCGGCATGGTGGTCTTGCCGAGGATCACGCAGCCCGCTTCGCGCACGCGCGCCGCCGGCGGCGCGTCGGCCGCCTGCGGCGGCGCGTCCTCGTTCGCCCGCGTGCCGATCGGCGAGGGATCGCCGCGCGTGTAGATGTTCTCCTTGATGGTGAGCGGCACGCCGTCGAGCGCCGAAAGCGCGCCGCCGGTCCGCCAGCGCTCGTCCGACGCGCGCGCCTGCTGCAGCGCAGACTCGGCGCTCACGCGGTACATGGCATTGATGCGCGGCTCCCAGGCCGCGATGCGCTCGAGAGCCGCGCGCGTCGCGTCTACCGGCGAGAGCTCGCCCTTGGCATAGCAGGCAGCGAGCTCGCGCGCGCTGAGTTCGTGGATGGCCGCCATCGCTCCTGCGACTATATACTTCGCGCGGGGATGACAAGAAGACTCCTGCTCGGTATTGCGCTCTCATTCTGCGTTTCGCTCGCGCACGCAGCGAGCGATGTGCGCCTGTGGCACGCGCTCGATGCGCCGATGGCGGCGCAGCTCGGGCGCCTCGCCGCGGAATACAACGCCGCGCAGGGTGAGTTCCAGGTGCATCTCGCTCCACTGCCCGGCGCAAAAAGCAAAGGGTTGCGCCGGCTAGGCCTTCCGCTCAACACCGCGCGGCCCGTGCTCTACTACAACCGCGACGCCTTCCGCCGCGCCAAGCTCAATCCCCAGGCTGCGCCCAAGACCTGGTACGAGATGGCGGGCGTGCTGGGCTCGCTCGCCGAAGCGGGGCAGTCGTGCGCGTACACTACCGCCTGGCCGGCCTGGGTGATGCTCGAGAACTCCGGCGGCGCGCTCAGCCGCCAGCTGATGGTGCGCTGGACCTCGATGCTCGCCACCTGGGAGAAATCCGGCTTCTTCAGCTATTCAGGGCGCGCCAACGAAGCGGAGCTCCGCTTCGCCACCGGCGAATGCGCGGTGCTCACCTCATCGTCTGCGAGCCGCACGGAGCTCGCCAAGCAGGCGCGCTTCGAGCTCGGCGTCGCGCCGTTGCCGTATTACGACGATTCAGGCGTCGTCTCGCGCGCGCTGCCCGCGAGTGGCCCGGCGGTCTGGGTCGAGCGCCAGTCGGTCGGCGTCACAAACTTCTTCGCGTTCGTCGCCACGCGGGCCGCGCAGGCGCGCCGCGAGCGCGAAATCCTCGAAGAGGAACTGGAAGCAGTGTGGCGCGGCGGCAAGACTGCGCTCGACGCGCTGGATACGTACTCCGGAAAGATGAAATCGGACCGAGCGCCCGACTGATCAGCTTTTCAGGCAGCTGCTCATGAACTTCTTGCGCTCGTCGCCCTTGAGCTTCTTTTCCGTCGCCTGCTTGTTGCAGGCGCTCATGCGGCTCTGCTGAGCCTTCTGCGCGGCGCTCGGGCCGTCACCCTCGCCCTTGAGGCACGCGCTCATGAAGCTCTTGCGTGCATCGCCTTTCTTGTCGCCCGCCTTCGCGTTGCAGTCCTTCATGCGCTCCTGCTGCTTTTTCTGCGCGGCAGTCGGCTCCTTCTTCGCGTCCTTCTTGTCCTGCGCGAAGGCGCCGGTGGCGGCGAAGGCGAGGCACAGCGCGGCGATAAAAAGTTTCATTGCACTTCCTCCAGTAGACGTTCGATGGCGCCGAGCAGCTTGGCGTCGCTTGGCTCGACCTTCGTGCCGAAGCTCTGTACGCGTCGCCCGCTGCGGTCGACGAGATATTTGTGGAAGTTCCAGCGCGGCGCATCGCCGGTGCTCTTCAAGAGATCCACGTAGAGCGGGTTTGCCTTCAGCTCGGTCTTGGCGAACATCGGGAAGTCGATCGCGTACTGGTTGACGCAGAACGTGGAGATCTCCTTGTTGGAGCCGGGCTCCTGCCCACCGAAATCGTTCGACGGGAAGCCGAGGACCACGAGCCCTTTCGCCTTGTACTTGCGGTAGAGCGCTTCCAGGCCGTCGTACTGCGGCGTGTAGCCGCACTGGCTCGCAGTATTTACGACGAGGAGCACCTTGCCCGCGTACTGGCAGAGCGATTGCGAGCGCTCATCGAGCGTCTGCATGTTGCGGTCGAGCAGCGTCGGGCAGGCGGCCATGGCGGAGGTACTCACCCAGAGCAGGCTAATAAGGAAGAGGCGCATCGGGTTTCAGTGGTTGGAGGGCCGCGCGAAACTGCGTCTTGATCCGCTCGAGCGCCGC
>DASXRW010000330.1:0-1526 GCA_036506355.1 Burkholderiales bacterium | reverse complement strand
CCGCTCGCGGCATGCGCAAGCACCGCCGGCGCGCGCCCGGCCATATCACAGTCGAGAGCTTCTGGTGAAGAGCGTTTGCACATTCTTGCTGGTGGTGTTGCTTTCCGGCTGCAGCACCGTGCGTTTGGTTTACGACAATGCCGAAACTTACCTGCACTGGCGCGCCGCAACGTATCTCGACCTCGAAGGCGCGATGGCCGACGAGCTCGATGAGCGCATCGCAGCATTCATGGCGTGGCATCGTGCACAGGCGCTGCCGAAATATGTACAACTTACCGAGGATGCGACGCGCCGCTTTGAGCGGCGCCTGCAGCCCGCGGACCTCGTTTGGGGGTACGATTCCATCATTGCGCAGGCGCGAGAAAGCCTGCGCGCAGCAGCGGTGCAAGGGGCGCCGCTCCTCGACCAGCTGACCCCGCAGCAGATCGCGCATCTCGAGCGGCGGCTGGCCGAGGACAACCGCAGGTTCCAGCGGGAAAACCTGCGAGGCAGCGAGCGCGAGCGCCGCCGGCGCCGCACCGAGCGCAACGTGGAGCGGCTGGAGGACTGGGTGGGGAGACTGTCGAAAGCGCAGCTCGAGCGCGTGAAGCAATACTCCGAGCGCGCGCCGCTGCTCGATGAGCTGCGCGACCGCGACCACAAGCGCATTCAGGCGGAGTTTCTTGCGATGGTGCGCGCGCGCGAAGCGCGTAAGCGCCTGCCGGACCTGGCGGCGAACTGGGACCGCGGCCGCGAGCCGGCGTACCTCGCGGCGCTCGAAGCCTCGCGCAAGGAATACTTCGCGATGGCGCTCGACATCGACCGCAGCCTCTCGAGCCAGCAGCGCGCCCGCGCCGCCGGCGAGCTGCGGCGCTACGCCGACGACTTCCGCACGCTGGCGGGCGAGCGGCGATGAACGAACCGGCGCGGCGCGACCTTAGCGAGGCGAACGCCGGGCTGCGGCTCGAGACGGCCGCTTCTACTCCCGCTGCGAGCTACGCCGGCCGCACGCGCTACACGCAGCTCGAATACGAGGCGCTGCTCGCGAACGCCTCGATCGGCATCGCCTTCACGCGTGACCGGCGCTTCTTCCTGTGCAACCCGAAATTCGCCGAGATGTTCGGCTATGGCACCGACGAGCTGATCGGGCAACCGGGCGAAGTGGTGTACCCGAGCCGCGAGAGCTACGCGGCGCTCGGCCAGATCGCGGTGCCGATCCTCTCTGCGGGCCGCCAGCTCGACCTCGAATGGGAAGTGTGCCGCAAGGACGGCTCGACCTTCCTCTGCCGCCTCGTCGCCAAGGCGATCGACGCCGAGAACACGCAGCAGGGCACGGTGTGGATCGTCGAGGACATCACCGAGCGGCGCCGCCAGGCCGACGAGGTGACGCGCCTCTTGCGCGAGCAGGAGGCGATCCTCGGCACCGCGTCGATCGGCATCGTGTTCGTCAAGGAGCGGCGCATCGTGCGCTGCAACCGGCGCTACGAGGAGATGTACGGCTACGGTCCGGGCGAGATGGACGGCCAGCCGACCTCGATCCTGTACGC
>DASXRW010000329.1:0-3389 GCA_036506355.1 Burkholderiales bacterium | reverse complement strand
ATCATGTTCACCGACAAGCAGCGCGAAAGGATCGAGAAGGAGCAGGACCTGCGCACGCAGGAAGCCACGATTCGCAGCGCTCAGTCGCTGATCGAGCAGTCGGAGCAGAAGATCGCCCAGATCACCGCGGACTATCGCCGGCAGCTGCAGACGGAGCGGGTCGACGTCGCCGCTCAATTCGAGCGCGCGACTCAAGAGCTGGCAAAACTCTCGCATCGACACGAGCTCCTCGAGCTACGCGCGCCGCAGGCGGGCATCGTCAAGGACCTCGCCACGCATACCGCGGGCACGGTCGCGGCGCCGGGCACGATCCTCATGACGCTCGTTCCAGAGGGCGACAAGCTGGTCGCCGAAGTCTGGGTGTCGAACCAGGATGTCGGCTTCGTTCGGGCTGGGCAGGAGGCGAAGCTCAAGCTCGCTGCCTTCCAGTTCCAGAAGTACGGGCTCGTGCAAGGCAAGGTGCTGCACGTCAATGCTGACGCGACCGAGGCGCCTTCACCGAACACAAGGTCCGACGCGCTAACCGGCCGCGACCGCCCGATGGGCCCACTCTCCTTCCGCGCGCTTGTCGAGCTCGCGAGCCAGGATCTATTGAACGACGGCCAGCGCTACGCGCTTCAGCCCGGTATGCAGGTGGCCGGCGAAATTCACCTCGGCACACGCACGATCCTCGAGTACTTGCTCTCGCCGGTGCAGAAAGCGTTCCACGAGGCTGCGCGCGAACGGTGAACGTCCGCCTAGAGCAGCACTAAATTGTCGCGGTGGATGAGCTCCGGCTCGTCCATGTAGCCGAGGATCGAGGCGATCGCGCTTGAGGGCTTTCGCATGATGCGCCGGGCCTCGGCGGCCGAGTAGTTCACCAGCCCGCGGGCGACTTCGCGCCCATCGGGATCGAGGCAGGCGACGACCGCGCCGCGCTCGAATTCACCGGACACCTCGACCACGCCGATCGGCAGCAGGCTCTTGCCGTCGCGCTGCAGGGCGCGGGCGGCTCCCGCATCCAGCTTTAATTTTGCTGCCACCGCAAGATGGTCAGCGAGCCACTGCTTGCGCGCGGCGAGCGGCACGGTTTTCGCCGTGAGCAGGCTGCCGATGCGCTCTCCTGCCGCCAGGCGCACCAGCACGTCGCGCTCGCGCCCATCGGCGATGACGGTGTGGGCGCCGCTGCGTGCCGCGCGGCGCGCGGCCTGGACCTTCGTCAGCATGCCGCCTTTCGCGAGCGCGCTGCCGGTGCCGCCGGCCATTGCTTCGAGCCGCGCGTCGAGCGCGTCCGCCTCCTCGACCAGCTTCGCCTGCGCATGGCTGCGTGGATCGGCCTCGAAGAGCCCGGCTTGGTCGGTGAGGATGATGAGCGCGTCGGCCTCCACCAGGTTCGTGACGAGCGCGCCGAGCGTGTCGTTGTCGCCGAACTTGATCTCGTCGGTGACCACCGTGTCGTTCTCGTTGATTACCGGGATCGCGCCGAGCGCGAGGAGCGTGCGCAGCGTCGAGCGGGCGTTGAGATAGCGCTGGCGGTCGGCGAGGTCCGCGTGCGTGAGGAGCACCTGCGCCGTATGCAGGCCGTGGCCGCGAAAGCAGCTCTCGTAGCACTGCACGAGCCCCATCTGCCCGACCGCCGCGGCGGCTTGCAGCTCGTGCATCGTCTGCGGCCGCCGCGTCCACCCTAGGCGCTGCATGCCTTCGGCGATGGCGCCGCTCGAAACCAGGATTACGCGCCGCCCTTCGCGCATGAGGCGCGCGATCTGTTCCGCCCAGAGCGCGATGGCGGCCGCGTCGAGGCCGCGTCCGGCCGCCGTGACGAGGGACGAGCCAACCTTGACCACCAGCGTCTTCGCATCGCGCAGAGGGCTCACGTCGCAAGCTCCTTGGCGATTGCCTTGCATGCGGCCTCGCATCCCTCACCGCTCAGAGCGGAGACGGCAAACCATGGGCGCTTCCAGCGCAGCTGGCGCACGATCTTCTCCGCCCTGGCTTCGGGGTCGTTCACAGCGTCCATCTTATTGAACACGAGCCAGCGTGGCTTGCGATGCAGCGCCTCGTCGTATTTCTTGAGCTCCGCGGCGACGGCGCGTGCGGCCTGCGCCGGCGCTTCATCGGTGAGATCGACGATGTGCAGCAGGAGCCGCGTACGCGCGAGATGGCGCAGGAACTGGTGGCCGAGCCCCGCGCCTTCGGAGGCGCCCTCGATCAGGCCGGGAATGTCCGCGATCACGAAGCTCGAATGGCCGACGCGCACCACGCCGAGCGACGGATTGAGCGTGGTGAAGGGGTAGTCCGCGACCTTTGGCCGCGCGCTCGACACCGCGCGGATGAAGCTCGACTTGCCGGCGTTCGGCAGCCCCAGCAGCCCGACGTCGGCGAGCACGCGCAGCTCGAGCGCGAGGCGCCGGCTTTCGCCCGGCGCGCCGCGCGTGAACTGGCGCGGCGCGCGGTTGACGCTCGACTTGAAATGCACATTGCCGAGGCCGCCTTGTCCGCCCCGCGCGAGGAGGGCGCGCTCGCCGTCCTTCGCGAGATCGGCCACCAGGTGGCGGGTCTCCTCGTCGCGGATCACCGTGCCGACCGGCACGCGCAGCTCGACGTCGGCGCCGCCTCTGCCATTGCAATCCGAGGCGCCTCCGCGCTTGCCATGCTCGGCGCGGTGGATGCGCGCGAAGCGGTAGTCGATGAGCGTGTTGATGTTGCGGTCGGCGCGCGCCCAGACGCTGCCGCCGCGGCCGCCGTCGCCGCCGTTGGGTCCGCCATAGCGGATGTACTTCTCGCGGCGGAAGGTCGCGGCGCCGTCGCCGCCCTTGCCGGCGTGCACTTCAATTTTCGCCTCGTCGATGAATTTCATGGCCCAGAAACAAAAAAGCCCTATCGGCTGCGATAGGGCTTCGATGGTGTAGGTACCGGCTACGCCGGAGTCTTTTCCGCTACGACGCTCACGGTGTTGTTGCTGTCCGCGCCGCGCACCGCGTAGTGCACTTGTCCGGTGACGCGCGCATAGAGCGTGTGGTCGCGGCCGATGCCGACGTTCGCGCCGGGATGCACTCGCGTGCCGCGCTGGCGCACGAGGATCTGTCCCGCGTTGACGCGCTCGCCGCCGTAGACCTTCACGCCGAGGCGCTTCGACTGGGAATCGCGGCCGTTGCGTGAGCTGCCGCCTGCTTTCTTGTGTGCCATCTTTAACCTTGAATGATGTCGTCGATGCGGACCTCGGTGTACGACTGCCGATGGCCCTGCGATTTCTGGTAGTGCTTGCGCCGGCGCAGCTTGAAGATGCGCACCTTCTCGCCGCGGCCGTGTCCCACCACGGTCGCCTTGACGAGCGCACCCGAGACGAACGGCGCGCCGACCTTGACGCCGTCGCCGGCGCCGACGAGCAGCACCTGCTCGAAGGAGACGTT
>DASXRW010000328.1:0-2306 GCA_036506355.1 Burkholderiales bacterium | reverse complement strand
TGGGGTCGGCGCGGAACACCCCTTCGAGGAATTCCGACAGCGTGCCGCTCCAGCGCGCGGCGCGGTGATCCTTGGTGAACTCGACAAGCGATTTGAGAAAATCCGAATGCCGCTCGGTTGTCGCCGTTCTCATCGGTGTCTCTGCATTCACGCTAATCACTCCTTCGTCAGAGCAAGATTTGACCCTATGCCCCGGGCCTTACTACTTTTGTCACAGGTCGCGTCACTTGTATTGTGTGCCCCTTCTTCCCCGAACGCGCCGGACGGCGCACAGTTGACCCCGACGTTCCCCCTATCGGGGTTGTGGCGACTTGGTGACAATCTTTGCCTGACAAACGGAGCGAACCCGCGCGCGGTCTTCCCGGTCAAAGTCCCAAGATGCTGAAAGAAATCCACGGGGTTGCCGACGACCCGCCGGCACGCCGGCGCTGGTTCCACGACGACTACTTCGATCTGTTCGTCTGGCAGGCCGGCGACGAGGTGACGCTGTTCCAGCTCTGCTACGGGGTGGATTCGAGCGACCGGGCGCTGGTCTGGGACAAAGGCCGTGGATTTTTTCACGACGGGCCGCCGGCGCCTGACGACGTGGTGACGCGTTTCGACGATGCTGCAACTGCGCTGCCCGAGGACATCCGCGGCGAGATCCGCGAGAAGATCCACGAGTTCGCCGGCCGGCGCCTGGCCGTGACCTCGCGCCGGCGGCAATTCCGCCGCGCTGCCTGGCAGCGGTAGCGTTTCTTCGGAGGCTAGTTTTCCTTCAGCGGCGCGGGCGCGCCGCAATTTCCTGCAGGTGCTGCTCTTCGCGGCTCTATTGGTGGTCGCGATTATTTCCTTCTTTTGGCCTTGTCGGCCGTTTTCTGATGTTGCGCCACCTTTCGCCGGAAGTCCACTAGCGGCTAGCTACAAAAGTAGACGATCGGCGACAATTATTTCCTCTTCAAGGGAGGGGAAACCATGAAGCCGGAATTAGTGCTCCTCGTATGGGCAGTGCTGCTGACGTTCGTACAGATGCTGATCGCGGTCACCGGCGCCACGTTGCAGGTGGGGCTGCCGGCGCTGGCCGCGAACCGCGAGGGACTCGCGCCGTGCACCGGCTGGGCCGGGCGCGCGTCGCGTGCGCACCACAATATGCTCGAGAGCCTGGTGCTGTTCGCCGCGCTGGTGCTTGTCGCGGTGCTCGCCGGCAAGACGAACGCCACCACACTCCTTGGCGCCCAGCTTTTCTTCTGGGCGCGCCTCGCCTACGCGGCGGTGTACCTCGCGGGGATCCCGTGGCTGCGCACGGCGGTGTGGCTCGTTTCCGTGATCGGCCTCGCGCTCATCTTCGTACCGCTTGTGTAGGGGCGCCGATCGCCACCGGCCGGATCGGCGAGCCGGCCGCACCCTTTTCGCGCAGCGGCAAGATCATGGTGCACGAAAGCCAGACGCGATCGCGCGCCAGCTCGTCGAGCTTCGCGTTCTCGACGTGGTGAATGCCCGCCTGCGTCAGCATGTGGTGATGCACCGCAAAGGGTAGCGCGGGCGGCGTGCCTTCGGCGGGCGCGCCCTTGCCCTCGAGCATTCCCTCGGGAACGGCATCGATGAACGGCGTATCGAGGCCGATCGCCACGATGCGCTTGTCGGCGAGATAGCGCGCCGCGTCGTAAGCGAGGCCCGGCGCCTTGCTGTAATAGAACTTCTCCGTGTCGGGGTCGCGCCAGTGGTCGCCCCAGCCGGTGTGCACGTACACCACGTCGCCCGGCAGGATGCCGCGGAACGCGAGGCCCTGCGCCTTAAGCATCTCCTCGATGTGCTTCACGGTGACGAGCTCTCCGGCCTTCATCGGCTGCCCCTTGCCGACGTAGGCCTTGGCATCGAGCAGCACGGCGCTCGTGATGAGCGGCGGCGCTTTTTCCACGCCGAGGCGCGCGAGCGCCGAATCGGGCGTCGGCTTGACGTCGTGCTGCGCGAACCCGCCGTAGTACGTCGCCTGCTCGGCCGGAAGCGCGCTCTTTCCGTCCCAGGGCTGGCGCAGCGCGCCGAAATGGCCGAGCGCGTCGAGCTGCGTGCCCTGCTGGCCGGGGTCGGCGCCTTCGTTGATCTGGTCCATGTTGAAGACATGCGCGGTCATCGGGATGCCCGCGGTGGGCTTCGGCTTCATCGCATAAGGTCCGGCGAAAGGCGAGAGCGGCATGGTGTTCGAGCGGATCTGCGAGAGCTCGTAGGACTGCGCGCCGGGCAGTGTCAGGTGCCAGGCGCAGCGTCCCCAGGTCGCGGCGCCGATCTGGTTCGCCATGCCGCGCTCATCGCCCGCCGGCCACGGCGGA
>DASXRW010000327.1:0-9947 GCA_036506355.1 Burkholderiales bacterium | reverse complement strand
GCCGATGATGCCGCAGCCGCCCGAGAGCAGCGCGCCGATCAGGAAACCGAACGCGGTGGCCCAGCCGAGCTGCGGCACGAAGCCGATGATGAGGAAGAGCACCGCGCCGACGATCGCGATCGTCGTGTACTGGCGCCAGAGATAGGCCACCGCGCCCTCGCGCACCGCCGCCGCGATCTCGCGCATGCGCTCGTTGCCGGTCGGCAGGCGCAGGATGCGGCCCGACTGCCAGATGCCGTAGAGGATGGCGATGACCGCGCAGACCAGCGCGAACGCGAGACCTGGGATCATGGTTTTGTTCTCCCCGAAAAGGGGTCGGATTTTATCAGGTCAGCGCAGCGAACACGCGCCGCTTGATCTCGTCGACCGCGCCGAGTCCCGAGATCTTGCGCAGCTTCGGCGCCTTTGCATCGCCCGACGCGGCCCAGCGCGCGTAGTAATCGACGAGCGGTCGCGTCTGCTTGCGATACACCTCGAGGCGGTGCTTCACGGTTTCTTCGCGGTCGTCATCGCGCTGGATCAGCGGCTCGCCGGTGACGTCGTCGTGGCCTTCGCGCTTCGGCGGATGGAACTTCACGTGGTACGAGCGCCCGGACGCCGGGTGCACCCGCCGTCCGCTCATGCGCTGGATGATCTCGTCGTCCGGCACGTCGATCTCGAGCACGCGGTCGATCGGCACGCGGGCCTCTTTCATCGCCTCGGCCTGCGGAATGGTGCGCGGAAAGCCGTCGAAGAGATAGCCGCGCTTGCAATCGGGCTCTCTCAGCCGATCGGTGACGAGGCCGATGATGATGTCGTCGGAGACGAGCTGGCCCGCGTCCATCACCTTCTTTGCCGCGAGGCCGAGCGGCGTGCCGGCCTTGACCGCGGCGCGCAGCATGTCGCCGGTGGAGATCTGCGGGATGCCGTACTTCTCGCGAATGAAGTTCGCCTGCGTGCCCTTCCCCGCGCCGGGCGGCCCGAGAAGGATTAGACGCATAACGGCAGAAGGACCAACCTCATCGAATCATTCTAAGCACGGCTTTGAGGTCCTGCGGCGTATCCACGCCGGGCGGAATGTCCGTTTCGCTCACCACGACTGCGATGCGATGGCCGTGCCAGAGTGCGCGCAGCTGCTCGAGCGCTTCGGCGCGCTCGATCGGCGCTGGCGCGAGCGCCGCGTATTCCTTCAGGAAGCGCACGCGATAGGCATAGATCCCTGCATGTCTGTACTGCGTCGTCGCGGCCTCGCGTGGAAAAGGGATCTCGGCGCGCGAGAAGTAGAGTGCGTAGCCTCCGGCGTCGAGCACCACCTTGACGACGTTCGGGTTCGCGGCGCTCGCCCCGTCATGGATCGCGTGGCACGCGGTGGCCATGCTCGCCGCGCGGCGCGTTTCCAGGCGCTGCGCGACGTCGCGGATGAGCGCGGGCGGGATGAGCGGCTCATCGCCCTGCACGTTGACCACGATGTGCTCGTCGCCGAGGCCCAGCATGCCGGCGGTCTCGGCGAGCCTGTCGGTGCCGCAGGCATGATCGGCGCGCGTCATCACGACGGTAAAGCCATGCTGGCGCACGGCGGCGGCGACGCGCTCATCGTCGGTCGCGACGTGGACGGCGAGCGCGCCGCTTTCCCTTGCGCGCTCGCAGACGCGCACCACCATCGGCTTGCCAGCGAGATCGGCGAGCGGCTTGCCCGGAAAGCGCGTCGAGCCGTAACGCGCCGGAATGATGACGGTGAAGCTCACGCCACTTCTTCTTCGGGCGGGAGCTTGCGCGCCTCCTCCTCGAGCATCACGGGGATGTCGTCCTTCACCGGGTACGCCAGGCGATCGGCGCGGCAGACGAGCTCCGCCGCGTCCTTGCGGTAGACGAGCTTGCCCTTGCACAGCGGGCACACCAGGATTTCAAGCAGCCTTGGATCGACGGAACCCATCGAGCTTCTCCGAGAGCCAATCGCCGAACGCCGCATCGAGCTCGGCCGTCACCGGCAGCACCCACCAGTTCGGCTGCGCGACGCGGCGCAATTTTACCGCGTCCTTCTCCGTCATCAGCACCGCTGCGTCGTCGCCGAAATCGAGCTCCTTCGGCGTGAAGCGATGGTGGTCGGGAAACGGATGCGGCGCCACTTTGACCCCGAGCCGTGCGAGGTGCAGGAAAAACCGGTTGGGCTCGCCGATGCCGGCCACCGCGTGCACCTTCTGCCCGGCGAAGGCGCTCGCCGGCCGCCGGTCGGCCGCGTCGGTCATGCGGTGCAGCTCCGCGCCTTTCAGCTGCATGGCATAACCCTTGAGAGCCGAGCCATGCGAGACGACGGCATCGACCGCGCGCAGGCGTGAGGCCGGCTCGCGCAGCGGGCCGGCGGGAAGCAGCAAGCCGTTGCCGAAGCCGCGCCCATCGACTACCGCGATCTCCAGGTCGCGGCGCAGCCGGTAGTGCTGCAACCCGTCGTCGAGCACCAGCACGTCGACATCGGGATGCGCGGCGCGCAGCGCGGCGATCACCGCGACGCGGTCGGGCCCGACCCACACAGGGCAGCCGCTGCGCCGCGCGAGCACGATGGGCTCGTCACCCACCGTGGCGGCGTCATCGGCGATGGTCGCGGCGCGCGGCGTTTCGATGCGCGCGCCGTAGCCGCGCGAGACTATCGCGGGCGACCAGCCCTTGCGCTTCAGGTGCTCGGCGATCCACATGACGAGCGGTGTCTTCCCGCTGCCGCCGGCGACGAGATTCCCCACCACGATCACCGGGATCCCGGGATGCGAGCTCGGCAGCAGCCGCAGCCGGTACAGCAGCCGCCGCAACGCGGCGGCGATGCCGAAGAGCAGGCTCGCCGGCCACAGCAGCCATGCCAGCAGGCCGCGGCGGTACCAGTAGCGCACTACTTGGTCGACTGCGTCGTGAAGGTGATCTGCGAAAGTCCGGCGAGCCGCGCCGCTTCCATCACGCGGATCACCGCCTGGTGCGTCGCCGTGGCATCGGCGCTGATGACGACCACCGGCTCCTTGGCGCCGCCGCCCGCGCGCTTCAGCTCGTCGGCCAGCTCGTTGACCGTCCGGAACACCACCGGGCGCCGGTTGATCACGTACTGGCCCTGCGCGTTCACCAAGACTGCGATCTCGTTCGAGCGCTCGAGCTGCTTGTCGGCGTCGGCGGAAGGCAGGTTGATCTGCAGCTCGCTGTACTTGTTGTACGTGGTGGTGATCATGAGGAAGATCAGGATCACCATCATCACGTCGATCAGCGGCACGAGATTGATCTCGAGCGGCTCCTTCTCCCGCCCGCGCTGGAAATTCATCGCTACGCTCGAAGCGGCGGGTAGTCCATCCGCTCGCCGTGCAGGATGTCCACCAGCTTCGACGCCAGCAGCTCCATCTCCACGACGAACGTGTCGACCTTGTTCTTGTAGTGCCGGTAGAAGATGAGCGACGGAATGGCGATGGCGATGCCGAAGGCGGTGTTGTAGAGCGCGATCGAGATGCCGTGCGCGAGCTGCTGTGGGTTCGAGCCGCTCGGCGATTGCGAGCCGAAGATCTCGATCATGCCGATCACGGTGCCGAACAGGCCGAGGAGCGGCGACGCCGTGGCAATGGTGCCGAGCGTGGTGAGAAAGCGCTCCATCTCATGCGCGACCGCGCGGCCCGCCTCCTCGATCGCCTCCTTCATCACGTAGCGCGAGCTTTTGTGGTTGCGCAAGGCCGCGGCGAGCACCGCGCCGAGCGGCGAATCCTTGGCGAGGCGCTCGAGCACCTCATCCGAGACGCCCTGGCGGCGATAGACGTCGACCACCTGGTCGAAGAGCCGCGGCGGGATGATCTTCGCCGCGCGCAGCGAAATCGAGCGCTCGATGATCAGGGCGACGGCGATGATGGATGCGGCGAGGAGGAACCAGATCGGCCAGCCAGCGGCCTGCAGAATTGCGAACAACCGTTTTTCCTTCTGTTTTTCGCCGCGGTTTAGATGCGGCGCGGCGACTGTACGGCAAACGCTCGCGCCGGAGCAAGTTAATGCGCTGCAGCAAACGCGCGCCTCGAGTCGTTCGGCGACGCCAAGCTGTAGTGCTTTTTGCGATATCCACAAAAAGCTGTGGACAAGTTTGTGGATTATCTCTGTATAGCGCCGCTGCACGCAGTTGCAGGGCCTATCGAGTCGGTCGCGATCAAAAATTGAGCAGTGTTTTGAGTTGCGAAAACATGTGCTTAACCGAAAGAATCGGCCTCGGCAGCGGGTCGCGACAAGCCTTGAGGCGGCCTGCTGCCGCATGTGGATAGTGTAGGCTGGGCTCGCGCCCCCCGCCCACCATGCAAAATGATTTCGCACGCCCCGTTCTCACCGTTTCGGAATTGCTGCGTAGCGTCCGCGACACGCTCGAGCGGCGCTTTCCGCTCCTCTGGGTGCGGGGCGAGCTCTCCAACCTCAGCCGCGCGCCTTCGGGACATCGCTACTTCACGCTGAAGGACCGCGGTGCGCAGGTCGACTGTGTCATGTACCGCAGCCGTGCCGCTGCGCTCGACGCAGAACTGCGTGAAGGGATGCAAGTGGAGGCGCAGGTGCTCGTCAGCCTCTATGAGCCGCGCGGCCGCTTCCAGCTTACCGTCGAGGCGCTGCGGCCGGCCGGGCTGGGGCCGCTCTATGAGCGGTTTCTGCGCCTCAAGGAAAAGCTGGAGCGCGAAGGGCTGTTCGATCCGGCGGTGAAGCGCCCGCTGCCCGCGCACCCGCGAACCGTGGGCATCGTCACCTCGCTCGCTGCGGCCGCGCTGCGCGACGTGCTGACGACGCTTGCGCGGCGCAACGCCTCGGTTGCGGTGATCGTCTACCCGGCGCCGGTGCAAGGCGAAGGTGCCGGATTGCGCATCGCCGCCGCGCTCAAGACGGCGAACGCGCGCGCGGAATGCGACCTGCTGCTCCTGGTGCGCGGCGGCGGCTCGATCGAGGATCTCTGGCCCTTCAACGAGGAGAGCGTGGCGCGCGCCATCCGCTCATCAACCATCCCGGTGCTGGTCGGCGTCGGGCACGAAAGCGACTTCACCATCGCCGATTTCGCCGCCGACCGGCGCGCGCCGACGCCGACCGCGGCGGCCGAGCTCGCGACGCCCGCGCGCGCCGAGCTCCTCGCACGGCTCGCCGACTGCGTGCGTTGTCTCTCGCGCGAGATGCGCCGCCGGCTCGAGTACGCGGCGCAGGCGCTCGACGGCTGCGCCAAGCGCCTGGTGCATCCCGCGCAGCGCCTGCGCAACGCCGGGCAGTCGCTCGTGCAGCTGCGCACGCGGCTTGCGCTTGCGCTCGGCCATCGCGTGCACCGCTGCACGGCGCAACTCGAGCGGCTGCAGGCGTCGCTGGCGGGGCTCGATCCCACCGCGGTGCTCGCGCGCGGCTACAGCATCACGCGCAACGCCGCCGGCGAGGTGCTGCGCGATGCCGCCCGGGCGCGCGAGGGCGAGCGCATCTTCACCACGCTCGCGCGTGGCTCGATCCAGAGCAAGGTGAAGAAGCGAGAGCTCCTATAATCGCGCGCATGGCGCATCGCCTGTCGAAGATCACCACGCGTACCGGCGATCGCGGCGACACCGGCCTCGGCGACGGCTCGCGCGTATCGAAGGACAGTCTCCGGGTGCGCGCGCTCGGCGACCTGGACGAATTGAATAGCGCCATCGGCCTCGTGCTGGCCGAGGAAACGCCGGCCGAGCTCGCCCAAGCCTTGGGCCAGGTGCAACACGATCTCTTCGACCTCGGCGGCGAGATCAGCATCCCCGGGCACGCGCTCCTCGGCGACGCGCAGGTGGCGCGCCTCGAAGCGACCATCGAGAGCTGGAACGCGGAGCTGCCCGCGCTGAAGGAATTCATCCTGCCGGGCGGCACGCGCGCCGCGGCCGCGGCGCATCTCGCCCGGACCGTCTGCCGGCGCGCGGAGCGCAGCGTGGTGGCGCTCGGGGAGACCGAGAAAATCGGCGAACCCGCGCGCCGCTATCTCAACCGGCTCTCCGACCTGCTGTTCATCGCCGGGCGGCGCCTGAACCGGCATGCCGGTCGCACGGACGTGCAGTGGCGGCACGAGCGCAAGAAGCAGCGCTGAAGCCGCGCCACCGCGTGCTGATCGTCGACGACGAGGAATCGACGCGCGTGCTGCTCGCGCGCCTGCTCTCCAAGGAACTGAACGTCGAGGCGCAGCTCGCCGGCACCTGCGAGCAGGCGCTGCGACTCGCCGGCAACTACGCCTATGACGCGATCCTGCTCGACCTCCTGATGCCGGGCATCGGCGGCCTCGGCGTGCTCGCCGCGCTGCGCGCGGCCTCGCCGAACGCGACGACGCCGGTGATCATCGTCTCGGTGGTCGCCGAGCAGGAAACGGTCGATCGCTGCATGGCGGCGGGCGCCAATGCCTACCACCTCAAGCCGATCCGGCGCGCCGAGCTGATAGCAACCGTCAAGGCGCAGCTCGCGGCGCGCAACAAGCCAAAACCGACGCGCGAGGACGATGGCTGACATCAAGATCTACAACGTCGACGCGCTGGGCAAGCCGCTTGGGCAGTACTCGCACGTCACGCGCGTGAGAGCCGCCGAGTATCTCTTCATCGCGGGCATGCTCGCGTCCGGAGCCGATTTCGATGCGCAATGCAGCGGCGTGTTCGCGCAGATCGCCAAGGCGCTCGAGTCCGCGGGCGCCGGCTGGGGCAACGTGGTTCAGTTCACTACCTACCTGGTGCATTCGCAGGACATCCCGAAGTTCATGGCGTGGCGGCTGCGCGAGTTCCCGAAGCTCTTCCCGAACGGCGCTTATCCGCCGAACACGCTGCTCGTCATCGATCGCCTGGTCCAGGAGCAATTCCTGGTCGAGGTCCAGACCATCGCCGCAGTTTAGTCAGAACTTCTTGGGTAAACCGGCTTGCTTCAATACCGCGTTGGCGGTGTGCCGGGATTTGATTTTTGAATCGACCGCGAACCGCCGGTTACGGATCGGGCTGTACCAAATCTCGTGATCACCCTTTCCCGAGCGTTCGAACCGGCTCCATTCTCCCGAAGAAATCTCTTCAGGTCGGGAGAGAAATCCGACAAGCGATCAGGCCGCCCGTTGCTGAGCTACAGCGAACCTATGACCTAGGATTTCGAAGGGGACTTCCGCAGCGTGGTTGACGCCGTTCGCATCAAGCAACTCCGGGATGAGCGTTTTGAGCTTGGCGACCAGCGCGTCCATGTCGTCTGCTTCTGTGGCGAGACCCGGTACGTCATCGCTTGTCGCCACAAAGACGCGAGCATCGTCATCCCAAGTCGCATGTATCGTCAGCCGCGTCGTCTGGGCCATGGGGCAACGAGTATATCTAAGCCGTATGCAGACCGCTAAAAAGCGTCAGTCGGCGGTGGCACCCGAGCGCTTCACGAGCTCGGCGTAGAGCTTGCGTTCGCGCTCGACGAAGGCGGTGAACTCTCCCGGCGTGCGCACGCTCGGCGGCTCGGATCCCATCGCGCGCCAACGCTCGGCCAAGTCCGGCGCCGCCAGCGCCCTGGCGGCTTCCGCGGCGAGGCGATCGACCACCGGCTGCGGCGTCTTCGCCGGCGCCATCAGTCCCCACCAGGTCGTCATGTCGAAGCCCTTGAGGCCCGATTCATCTAGCGTCGGCAGCTCGGGCAGGAAACTCGATCGGCGCACGGTGGTGACGGCCAGCGCGCGCAGCTTCCCCGCCTGGATGTTGGGCAGCGCGCTCGCGAGGTTGTCGAACATGAGATGCACGCGGCCGGCGAGCAGATCGGCCACGGCCGGCGCCGATCCCTTGTACGGGATGTGGACCATGTAAGTGCCAGTGAGCTGCTTGAAGAGCTCGCCGGCCAAGTGCCCGGTCGAGCCGGTCGAGCCCGAAGCGAAGTCGAGGCTGCCGGGCTTTGCCTTCGCGAGGCGGATCAGCTCGGCGACGCTGCGCGCCGGCACATCGTTGTTGACGACCAGCACGTTCGGCACCTGCACCAGCAGCGCGACGTGGCGGAAGTCGCGCACCGGGTCGTAGGCGAGCTTCGCATAGAGCGCCGGGTTGATGGCATGCGTGGCGATGGCGCCCACGACGAGCGTGTAGCCGTCGGGCGCGCTCTTGGCGACGAAGTCGGCGCCGATGTTGCCGCCGGCGCCGGGCTTGTTCTCGACCACCACCGGCTGGCCGAGCGCCTGTTGCAGCTTCGGCGCGATAACGCGCGCGGAAAGGTCCACCGGACCGCCGGCGGCGTAGGGCACCACGAGGTGGACCGGCCGCGAGGGCCAGTCCTGTGAGGACGCGCCGGCGCTGACGAGTAGCGCCAGTGCCGTGAGGACGGCGTCAAGCTTCTTCGACGAATACCTCTTCGCGCTTCTTGCGGATCGCCGGCAGGGCGACGATCACCAGCAGGATCACCGAGGCGATGATGAAGCTGGCGCTGATCGGCTTGGTGATGAAGGTGCTCGGATCGCCGCGCGAAAGCAGCATCGCGCGCCTGAGGTTCTCCTCCATCAGCGGGCCGAGGATGAAGCCGAGGATCATCGGCGCGGGCTCGCATTCGAGCTTGACGCAGATGTAGCCGAGCACGCCGAAGATCGCCATGATCAGGACGTCGAAGGCGTTGTTCGACAGGCTGAAGACGCCGATCGCCATGAACACCAGGATCGACGGATAGAGGTAGCGGTAGGGCACGGTGAGCAGCTTCACCCACATGCCGATCATCGGCAGGTTCAGCACCACCAGCATCAGGTTGCCGACCCACATCGACGCGATCAGGCCCCAGAAGAGCTGCGGCTTCTCGTTCATCACCTGCGGCCCGGGTGCGATGCCCTGGATCATGAGCGCGCCGATCATCAGCGCCATCACCGCGTTGCTCGGAATGCCGAGGGTGAGCATCGGGATGAACGAGGTCTGCGCGCCGGCGTTGTTCGCCGACTCGGGCCCGGCGACGCCCTCGATCGCGCCCTTGCCGAAACGCTCGGGGTGCTTCGATACTTTCTTCTCCAGGGTGTAGGCACCAAAGGAGGCGAGCAGCGCGCCGCCGCCGGGCAGGATGCCGAGCATCGAGCCGAGCGCGGTGCCGCGCAGCACCGCCGCCCAGGAGTCCTTCAGGTCCTGCTTGGTCGGATAGAGGTGCGTCACCTTCTTGGTGAAGATCTCGCGCTTGTCCTTGAGCTCGAGGTTGCTGATGATCTCGGCGGTGCCGAACATGCCCATCGCGACGATCACGAAACCGATCCCGTCGGAGAGCTCGGGGATGCCGAAGGTGAAGCGCAGCACGCCCGAGTTGACATCGGTGCCCACCAGGCCGAGTAACAGGCCGAACACCACCATCGCAATCGCCTTGATGAGCGAGCCGTGCGCGAGCACGGTGGCGGCCACTAGGCCGAACACCATCAGCGAGAAATACTCGGACGGCCCGAACTTGAGCGCCACCTCGGCGAGCGGCGGCGCCGCCACCGCGATGACCAGTGTCGCGACGCAACCGGCGAAGAACGAGCCGAGCGCGGCGATGGCGAGCGCCGGCCCTGCGCGGCCCTGCCGCGCCATCTGGTAGCCATCGAGGCAGGTCACCACCGAGGAGGACTCGCCGGGAATGTTGACGAGAATCGCCGTGGTCGAGCCGCCGTACTGCGCGCCGTAGTAGATGCCGGCGAGCATGATGAGCGCCGCCACCGGGTTCAGGTTGAACGTGATCGGCAGCAGCATCGCGATGGTCGCGACCGGGCCGATGCCGGGCAGCACCCCGATCAGCGTGCCGAGCAGCACGCCCACCAGGCAGTAGAACAGGTTCCATGGACTGACTGCGACTTGGAAGCCGATCCAGAGGTTGCTCAGGATGCTTGCGTCCATAGCTCGCTCCGCTCAGCTGAACATTTCGGGCCACACCGGGAAGGGCAGCGTCAATCCCTTCACGAATACGAGCCACGAGAACGCCATGAGGATGATGTAGAGGATGGTGACTTCTTTCCAGTTGAATTCGTGGCCACCGAGCGCGCTCACGTAGACGAG
>DASXRW010000326.1:0-5936 GCA_036506355.1 Burkholderiales bacterium | reverse complement strand
TGCCCGCGCGGGCTCGAGCCGCTGCTGGTGCGCGAGCTCGCCGAACTGGAAATTTCCGCTGCCGCGGTAGCGGGAGGCGCGGCCTTTAGCGGCCCGTGGGAGAGCTGCTATCGCGCCAACCTGTGGTCGCGCATCGCCTCCCGCATCCTTTGGCGCGTTGCCGAGTTCGACTATCGCAACGAGCAGGATCTGTACGCGGCGGTGCGTGCGATGGACTGGCCGCGCTATTTCCGCGTCGAGCGCACGCTGCGCGTCAACGTCACCGCGCAGAAGAGCCCGCTGAAGAGCCTGGAGTTCGCGACGCTGCGCATCAAGGACGCGGTGTGCGATCGCTTTCGCGATGCGCTCGGCAAGCGCCCGAGCATCGATCGCGCCAATCCGGACGTGCGCGTGCATGCGTTCCTGGAAAGCTCGCACGCCACCCTCTATCTGGACACTTCCGGCGAGCCGCTCTTCAAGCGCGGCTGGCGCGCGGGCGCCGCCGAAGCGCCGTTGCGCGAGAACCTGGCTGCGGGCATCGTCATGCTCACCGGCTGGAAGCCCGAGCAGGCGCTGCTCGATCCCATGTGCGGCGGCGGCACGCTCCTTGTCGAAGCCGCCGCGATGGCCAGGGGCCGCGCGCCGGGCGCGCGCCGCAGCTTTGCGTTCGAAAGGCTTGCGGCCTACGACGCCACGGCGTGGGAGAAAGTGAAGCGCGAAGCGCGAGCCGCGGAGCATGCGCCCGAGCTCCACGGCAGCGACACCGATCCCAAGGCGCTCAACGCAGCGCGGCGCAACCTCGCCGAGGCGGGCGTCGAACGCTGGGTCAAGCTCGAGCGCGCGGACCTCCTGGAGCGCACGGCGCCGGCGCCGAGCGGCGTCATGGTGATGAATCCGCCTTACGGCGAGAGGATGGGGAGTCCCGAGGAGCTCGCGCGTTTCTATCCGCGGCTCGGCGATGCGCTCAAGCGGCGCTTCGCCGGCTGGCGCTGCTATGTCTTTACCGCGGATCTGCGCCTGCCAAAGCTCATCCGGCTGGAGCCGGCGCGCCGCACGCCGCTATGGAACGGCGCGCTCGAGTGCCGGCTATATGAATTTGACATCGTTAGCGGCAGTCATCGGCGGCCCAAGTAGTCCCGCGCGCTAAGCGAACTTCAGCTTCTTCCAGGCCTCGAGCTTCTGCACGCGCGAGAGCGCCTGATGGTCCGTGAGATCGAGGCTGAGCGGCATCATCGACACGTAGCCTTGCTCGAAGGCCCAGCGGTCGGTGCCTTCCTCGGTCGCTTCAACCGGAACGACGGTGAACCAGTAGTGGGTACGGCCCATCGGGTCCTTGGCCGCGACGGTCTTGCCGTCGTAATGGCGCAGCGATTGGCGCGTCCACAGCGTGCCGCGCGGTGCCTTCGCCGGGAAGTTGACGTTGACCAGACACAGATCCTCGATGCCGAGCAGCATCTCGAGCACCGAGGCGACCCAGGGCTTCAGGCTCTCGAAATTGGGCTGCTCCCGGTCGGTGGCGGGCGCGCTGAATGCGATGCCGCGCAGGCCAAGAAGCGCCGCCTGTTTCGCGCCGGCCAGCGTGCCCGAGTGCCATACGGAGTTGCCCAGATTGGCGCCGATGTTGATGCCGGAGAGCACCACGTCGACCTTTTCCCAGAGCGTCGTGCCGAGCATCACGCAGTCGCCGGGGGTGCCGTTCACGCGGTAGGCGTCGAGTCCGGGCAGCGGCGTGCGCTTGTAGGTGACGGGCCGCGAAGCGGTGATGGAATGGCTGGCCGAGGACATCTCGACGTCCGGGGCGACGATCCGCACTTCGCCGAAGCGGGAAGCCACTTGCGCCAAGGCGGCTATGCCCGGGCTATAGACGCCGTCGTCGTTAGTGATAAGGATGCGCATGCGCGTGCCTCGTCGATGAGCGATTTCCCCCTCCTGCAGCAATTACCGTGCGCGTCACGCTGATCCACAACCCGGGCGCCGGGCGCCAGCATGCGGGCGACGCAGCGAAGCTGCGCAAATTCCTGGGCGACGCCGGCCATGAAGTGCGCTACCAATCGGCGAAGGAGGACGACTGGAAGCGCGCGCTCAAGAAGGCGGCAGACCTGGTCGTCGTGGCGGGTGGCGATGGCACGGTAGCCAAGGTCACCCGCCGGATGGTGGGTCGCGGTGTTCCGGTGGGTGTGCTGCCATCGGGCACGGCGAACAACATCGCGCGCGCGCTTGGGCTGGTCGAGCGGCCATTCGAGGAACTGGTGCGCGGCTGGGAAAGACCGCGGCGCGTCAAGCTCGACGTCGGCATCGCCGCCGGACCATGGGGCGAGCGCTATTTCGTCGAGAGCGTCGGCGCGGGATTGTTCGCCGGCCTGCTCGCCAGCCCCTCGAGGAAAGAGCTGAAGAAAGCCAAGAAGGGCAAGGCAGCCGTCGAGAGCGCGCTACGCCGCCTGAGCAAAGCAGCGGCGCGCTGCGAGCCGCTCGAAGTCACGGCCGCTCTCGACGGCCGGGACATCTCCGGCCGCTATCTGCTGCTCGAGGCGGTCAACCTGCCCTACGTGGGACCCAACCTGCATCTGGCGCACGACAGCCAGCCGGGGGACGGCCAGTTCGACGTCGTGCTCGTCACCGAGGACGAGCGCGAGCGGCTGCTGTACTACCTCGAGCACTGGCAGGAGAACCGCGAGCGCCTGGGCATGCTGCCCACGCGGCGCGGCCGGCGCCTGCAGATCGAGTGGACCGGCTTCGCGCTGCACATCGACGACAAGCTGCAGCCCAAGGCCACGGCCAAGCCGAAGGAGATCGCGGGCCTCGTCGAGGCCCGCATCGACGGCGACGCGGTCGAGTTTCTGCTGCCCGCCTAGGAAGACTGCGGCAGCGCCTGCCCGCTCCAGCGGTAGACGATCCCCGCGAGCACCGCGCCGGAAAGCGGCGCCAGCCAGAAGAGCCACAGCTGCTCGAGCGCCCAGCCGCCGGTGATGAGCGCGGGGCCGGTGCTGCGCGCCGGATTCACCGAGGTATTGGTCACCGGAATGCTGATGAGATGGATCAGCGTCAGCGCGAGCCCGATGGCGATCGGCGCGAAGCCTTGCGGCGCGCGCGAGTGGGTGGCGCCCAGAATGATCATCAGGAACATGAACGTCATCACCGTTTCGGTGACGAGCGCCGCGCCGAGCGAGTAATGCCCTGGCGAATGCGCGCCGTAGCCGTTGGCGGCAAGGCCGCTCGAGATATCGAAGCCCGCCTTGCCGCTGGCGATGAGGTACAGCAGCGCCGCTGCCACGATGGCGCCGAGCACCTGCGCGATGGTGTAGGGCAGGACTTCGGCCCAACTGAAACGCCCGCCTGCGGCCAGGCCGACGGAGACCGCCGGGTTGAGATGGCAGCCGGAAATGTGGCCGATGGCGTAGGCCATGGTGATCACCGTGAGTCCAAAGGCAACCGACACGCCAAGCAGCCCGATGCCGACTTGAGGAAATCCCGCCGCATACACGGCGCTGCCGCAGCCGCCGAGGACCAGCCAGAAGGTACCGATGAATTCCGCGATCATGCGAATGCGCAGCGTCATGTCTTTTCCCCAGGGAAATAAAAAAGGCCGCTCGCGCGGCCTTTTCGTTTTTGAAGAACGGTGATCAAACGATGTCCAGGTGCTCGATGCCCTTGTTGAGGTCCTTTTCCTTGGACATCTTGCTGTTCAGCTTGATGTTGAGGCGCACCTCGTTGGTGGAGTCGGCGAAGCGCAGCGCATCCTCGTAGCTGATGCGGCCAGCCTCGAACAGATCGAACAGCGCCTGGTCGAAGGTCTGCATGCCGAGCTCGCGCGACTTCTTCATGATCTCCTTGATCTCGTGGATCTCGCCCTTGAAGATCAGGTCGGAGATGAGCGGCGAGTTGAGCAGCACCTCGATCGCGGCGGCGCGCCCTTTGCCTTCCTTCACCGGGATCAGGCGCTGCGAGATCACCGCCTTGAGGTTGAGCGACAGGTCCATCAAGAGCTGCGCGCGGCGCGCCTCGGGGAAGAAGTTGATGATGCGGTCCATCGCCTGGTTGGAGTTGTTGGCGTGCAAGGTGCCGAGCGCCAGGTGGCCGGTCTCGGCGAAGGCGATGGCGTGCTCCATCACCTCCATCTCGCGGATCTCGCCGATCAGGATCACGTCGGGCGCCTGACGCAGGGTGTTCTTGAGCGCCGCGTGCCAGGAGTCGGTGTCGACCCCGACTTCGCGCTGCGTGATCATGCAGTTCTTGTGCGGATGGACGTACTCGACCGGGTCCTCGATGGTGATGATGTGGCCGTGCGAGTTCTCGTTGCGGTAGCCGATCATCGCCGCGAGCGAAGTCGACTTGCCCGAGCCCGTGCCGCCGACGAACAGCACCAGGCCGCGCTTGGTCATCGCCACGTCGCGCAGCACCGGCGGCAGCTTGAGGTCATCGAAGCTGGGAATCGAGGTGGTGATCACCCGCAGCACCGCGCCCACCTGTCCCTGCTGCACGAAGCAGTTGACGCGGAAGCGTCCGATGCCGGCCGGGTTGATGGCGAAGTTGCATTCCTTGCTGGACTCGAACTCCGCGGCCTGCTTGTCGTTCATGATCGCGCGCACCAGCATCGCGGTGTGCTGCGCATTGAGCGGCTGCTGGGACACCGGTGTCATCTTGCTGTCGATCTTCATCGCCGGCGGGAAGCCCGAGGTGATGAACAGATCCGAGCCCTTCTTGGCGAGCAGGGCGCGCAGCAGGTCGTAGATGAACTTGGTTGCTTGTTCGCGTTCCATGCCGAATTTCTCCTCTATCTCTTCCGGTTATCCCGCGAAGTTGTCTTTGTTCGCGGCCTTGCTGCGCGCCTCGGCCATCGACACCACGTTGCGCTGCACCAGCTCCTGCAGGTTCTGGTCGAGCGTCTGCATGCCGATCTGCCGGCCGGTCTGGATGGCGGAGTACATCTGCGCGATCTTGTTCTCGCGGATCAGGTTGCGGATCGCCGGCGTGCCGATCATGATCTCGTGCGCCGCGACGCGTCCCGCGCCGTCCTTGGTCTTGAGCAGCGTCTGCGAGATGATGGCGCGCAACGACTCCGAGATCATCGCGCGGATCATCTCCTTCTCCGCGGCGGGGAACACATCGACGATGCGGTCGATGGTCTTGGCGGCCGACGAGGTGTGCAGCGTGCCGAACACCAGATGGCCGGTCTCCGCGCCGGAGAGCGCGAGCCGGATGGTTTCCAGGTCGCGCATCTCGCCCACCAGGATCACGTCCGGGTCCTCGCGCAGCGCGCTTCTCAGGGCGTTGGCGAACGACAGCGTATGCGGCCCGACCTCGCGCTGGTTGATCAGGCACTTCTTCGACTCATGCACGAACTCGATCGGGTCCTCGAGGGTGAGGATGTGGCCGTGCTCGCTCTCGTTCTTGTGGTTGACCATCGCCGCGAGCGTGGTCGACTTGCCCGAGCCGGTCGGTCCGGTCACCAGCACCACGCCGCGCGGCTGGTCGGCGAGGTCGGCAAAGATCTTCGGTGCCTTGAGGTCATCGAGCGACAGGATCTTCGAGGGGATCGTGCGCATCACCGCGGCCGCGCCGCGGTTCTGCACGAAGGCATTGACGCGGAAGCGCGCCAGGTTCGGCACCGCGAACGAGAAGTCGCACTCGAGGTTTTCCTCGTAGAACTTGCGCTGCCCGTCGTTCATGATGTCGTAGATCATGCCGTGCACGTCCTTGTGCTCCATCGGCGGCACGTTGATGCGGCGCACGTCGCCGTGGACGCGAATCATCGGCGGCAGACCCGACGACAAATGCAGGTCCGACGCCTTGTTCTTCACCACGAAGGCGAGCAGTTCTGTGAGATCCATTACAATCCTCCCGGATGCGGCGCGAAGGTTTTTTTCTTCGCTGGTTCAAGCCATTATGGCAACAATAGCGGAAAACCTGCAAGCTGTCAGAGCGCGCATTGGTCGGGCGGCGCAGGCCGCTCGTCGCGA
>DASXRW010000325.1:0-3423 GCA_036506355.1 Burkholderiales bacterium | reverse complement strand
CTGGTGCAGATCAGCGACAACGAAGTCACCAAGCGGCTCGCCGCCTACGGCGCGCTGGTCGCCATCCCCACGATGATCGTCGGCATCTACGGCATGAACTTCGAGCACATGCCGGAGCTGAAATGGACCTACGGCTATCCGCTGGTGATGGGCCTCATGGTGGCCATCGATGTCTACCTCTTCGCGCGCTTCCGCAAGGCCGGCTGGCTGTAGCCGCTCAGCCTCCGCGCGCCGCCCCTTCAGCCCGGATGACGCGCTGCCAGCCGCCGGGGCATTCCTGGACTTCCGGGTAGTGCTGGCCTAGCTGCGGGCAGTAGATCTCGCCCGAGTCGGCGCTCGGCGCGCCCTCGAACTTCTCGACGTAGACCGACGGCGGCGCGTTGCTCGCCTCGTAGGCGGGGCCGTAGTAATACGGCCCGGGATGGTAGGCATACCACACGGGCGGCCCGACGAAGAACGCCCCGACGAAGAACGTGCGGTGGCGGTGATGATGAAAGCCGCGGCCGCGCGCCGAAGCAGGCTCGGGCAGCGCGAGCGCCAGGGCGATCAAGGCGATGAGGGCTCGAATCAGGCGCTGCATCATCGCTTGGACTTCCGGCGTAGCATAACGTTGCACGTCGGCAAGGGGGAAGGCAGCTTGAGCGCGGAGGAACTCGGGCATCGATTGACGGCGATCCTCGCCGCCGATGTCGCGGGCTTTTCGCGGCTGATGGCGGCGGACGAGCGGGCAACGGTGGCCGCGCTCGACGCGGTGCGCGCCGTGTTCCGAAGAGAGATCGAAGCCAACCACGGACGCGTGGTCGACATGGCGGGCGACTCGATCCTCGCGCTCTTCGAAACGGCGACCGGAGCGCTCGCTGCAGCTCTCGCGACGCAGGAGCAACTGGAGCTCGATTCAAGGGTCCAGCCCGAAGATCGCCGCATGCGCGTGCGCATCGGCGTGCACCTCGGCGAAGTGATCGTGAAGCCGGACGGTACGGTCTACGGCGACGGCATCAACATCGCCGCACGCTTGCAGTCGATCGCCCCGCAGAGCGGCATCTGCGTCAGCCAGTCGCTCTACGACACGGTGAAGGGCAAGCTGCCGATGAAGGCGCAGTTCGCCGGCGCACAGCGGTTCAAGAACATGCCGGAGCCTGTCGCGGCCTGGCATGTCGCGAGCAGCACCGCGGCGCAGCGCTCAGGTAAGCGCCCGTGGCGCGTGCCCGCGCTCGCCGCCGCACTGCTCCTCCTGGCACTCGCCGCCGGATGGCTGTGGTCGCGCCGCGAGGCGGCGCCCGAGAGGCTCGCGGCCCGGCCGCAACTCGCGCTTGCCGACAGCAAGTCGATCGCGGTACTGCCCTTCACCAACATGAGCGATGACAAGAACAACTCCTACTTCGCCGACGGTGTGCAGGAGGACCTGCTGAGCCAGCTCGCGCTGCTCGGGGACCTGAAAGTGATCTCCCGCACCTCGGTCGCGGAATACCGCAATACGACCAAGAAACTGGGCCAGATCGCAGCCGAGCTCGGCGCCGCGTCGCTCGTCGAAGGCAGCGTGCGCCGCTCGGGCGATCGCGTCCGGGTGACGGTACAGCTGATCGACGCGCGCAGCGACAAGCACCTGTGGGGCAATACCTACGACCGGGAAATGAAGGACATCTTCGCCATCCAGAGCGAGCTCGCCACCGAGATCGCACGGGCGCTCAAAGCCTCGCTGCGCCCGGTTGACCAGGCCCGGCTCGCGCGCAAGCCGACCGAAAACCTGCAGGCGTACGAGCTGCTGCTGCGCGAGCAGGAGCTGCAGATCCGCAGCATGTCGCATGTCTCCGCCGCCACCGATGCCTTGGAAGAGCGCATCGCGCTGCTGTCGCGCGCCGTCGAGCTCGATCCGCAGTTCGCGCTCGCCTGGGCGCGTCTCGCCGCGGAGCATGCCCGGGCGCATTTTTACTCGCTCGACCGCACCCCTGCCCGCCTTGGCCGCGCACAAAACGCCATCGAGCGCGCGCTCGCGCTCGCGCCGGACGACCTCGAGGTGCGGCTCGAGGCGGGCAACGTCCATTACTACGGCAACCGCGACTTTGCGCGGGCGGCACAATACTTCGAGGATCTGCTGCGCCTTGCTCCGCACCACGTCGCGACCCTGACGCAACTCGCGCTGGTGCGCCGACGCCAGGGCAATTGGCTCGAAGCGCATGCGCTGCTGGAAAGGGCCGTGGGCATCGATGGCCGCTTCCTGCCGGCACTGGGACATCTTCGCGAAGGGGTGCTCTTTTTCCGCCACTTCGACGAAGCCCTGGCGCTGCAGCGCAAGCTGATCGAGCTGCAATCCGGCAATCTGGACGCGGTCTGCGTGCTGCACGAGATCGAATGGTTCCGGACCGGCTCCTTCACCACGTACGACGCCTGGCGCGCGACCTTGCCCGCGGCGGTGCAGCGCAATTCGGCTCGCATCTGGAGCATGGACCTCGCGCGCGCGGCGGTGCGGCGCGAATTCGACACCATCCTGCGGCTGCTGGACGCCGCGCCGGCGGCGGAGCCCCTGGCGTCCCTGGTGAACGAGATGCGGGCCATTGCGCTCCTCGCCAAGGGCGAGCGCTCGCGCGCGATGGAGCTCGCGCGCGCCAATCTGCGCAAGGCATCGCTCGACCTAGAGCGCCAGCCGGACAACGTCAACTTCTTCTACCGCGCCATCCTCGATCGTGCGTTGCTCGGCGAGCGACAGGCCGTGCTCTCTGAATACCAGCGCTGGAGCGAGACGCTGCGCAGGGATGCCCTCGCCGCTGCGGAGCTTGCCGCGCTGGAACCCCACCTTTACGCACTGCTCGGCGAGCGCGAGCAGGCGCTGAACAGCGTGCGTCAGCAGCTCAAGCGGCCGATGGTCTCTCCCGAGACCTGGTCCAACGCGCTGCTTTTCGTCTTGCTGGGCGACGAGCCCGCGTTCCAGGCACTCGTCACCGACCCGGCGAACAACGCGCCCATGCCGATGGTCAACCAGGACCCGTCGATGATGGCCGGGAAGGCGCGCGCCTCGAACTAGAATTCCGCCCGCACGACGTCCCACGGCACCGATACCCGTCCATCCATCCCCCGCTCGACGAGTCCGATCCTCGCCAGCGCGGTGACATCGGTGTGCACGTTCTTGTAGTCGCGCTCGAGCCGCTTCGCCAACTCGTAGATCGAGAGCGGGCCCGCCTCGCGCAACCGGTCGAGCAGTTCCCAGCGCGCAGGCGTCAGCGTGCGCAAGAGGAGCGGCAGGTCGTGCATCGACAGCACGCGCAGCGCGCCCGCCTTGCGGCCCTCGGTGCGGCGGTTCCAGGCGGCCTCGAAGCGATCGAGCGCATCGCGTGCATCGCCCAGGCGCAGCTCGAGGATTTTAGGCAAGGCGGCCACCCGCGGCCTCCACGTCGCGCTCGAAGTCGTAGCGCAGCTGCTCGACCGAGC
>DASXRW010000324.1:0-6346 GCA_036506355.1 Burkholderiales bacterium | reverse complement strand
CTGTCGGCCACCGTGCTCGGTGCCGCGATGGGCGCGCGCGTCATCGCGGTCGAGACTTCGCCCGAGCGCATGAAGCTCGCGGAGCAATTCGGCGCCGATGCCGTGATCGACGCTACGAAGGAAGACCCGGTGCAGGCATTGAAAGAGCTGACGCGCGGCGCGGGCGTGGATCTGGCGCTTGATTGCACTGGCGTTGCCGCGGCGCGCCGCGCGGCGGTGCGCTGCGTGAAGACCTGGGGCACGGCGTGCTACGTCGGCGAAGGCGGCGATGTCACGCTCGACGTGAGCCCCGATCTCTTGCGCCGGCAGGTGACGCTGATCGGCTCGTGGACCTTCAGCGCCATGGGCATGCAGGAATGCGCCGAGTTCATCGCGAAGCAGCGCATCCCGCTCGAGCGCATCTTCTCGCACCGCTGGCGCCTGGAGCAAGCCGACGAGGCCTATCGGACTTTCGATACGCAGACGACGGGCAAAGGCGTCTTCCTTCTTTGAATTCGGGGTCAGGGCCGTAATTATTTCGTCATGAGCGGCGCATTACTTTTCCAGCCGATCCAGTTGCGTGAAGTCAGCGCGCGCAACCGCATCGTGGTCTCGCCGATGTGCCAGTACTCGGCGAAGGACGGGCATGTCGGCGACTGGCACCTCGTGCACCTCGGCAAGTTCGCGCTGGGCGGCGCCGGCATCGTGTTCGTCGAGGCGACGGCGGTGGAGCGCCGCGGGCGCATCACGCATGGCGACACCGGCATCTGGGACGACGCGCATATCCCCGGACTGCAACGCATCGCCAGCTTTGTGAGAAGCCAGGGCGCAGTGCCCGGGATCCAGCTGGCGCACGCCGGGCGCAAGGCGAGCATGGCGCGGCCGTGGTACGGCAACGGGCCGCTGACGCAGGAGGACCTCGACCGCGGCGACAAGCCCTGGTCGATCGTCGCGCCCACCGACGCGCCGATCGGCGAGAGCTGGATCCGGCCGCGCGCGTTCCAGCCGGGCGATTTCCAGACCGTGCTCGCCGCCTACCGCAATGCCGTGCGGCGCGCCGTCGCCGCGGGCTTCGACATCCTCGAGCTGCACGCCGCGCATGGCTATCTGCTGCACACGTTTCTCTCGCCGCTCTCGAATACGAGGACGGACGATTACGGCGGCTCGCGCGAGAAGCGCATGCGCTTTCCGCTCGAAGTGGCGCGCGTCGTGCGCGAAGCCTGGCCGGCTGCCCGGCCGCTCTTCGTGCGCATCTCGTCGATCGACGACGTCGAGGGCGGCTGGAGCATCGACGACACGGTGGCGTTTGCCCGCCAGTTAAAAGAGGCTGGAGTCGATGTCATCGACTGCTCCTCGGGCGGCATCCTTGGGTCGGCGACCGCCGCGACCAAGACGCTCGTGCCGCGCGTGCCGGGGTTCCAGATCCCGTTCGCCGAGCGCGTGCGCAAGGATGCCGGCATCAAGACCATGGCGGTCGGCCTGATCCTCACGCCGCAGCAGGCCGAAGAAGCACTTGCCGCCGGCAGGGCCGACCTCGTCGCCGTCGGACGCGAGGCGCTCTACGACCCGAACTGGCCGCTGCATGCGGCGCAGGCGCTCGGCGTCGATCCGAGCATGGAGCGCTGGCCGCTGCAGTACGGCTGGTGGCTCACGCGGCGCGAGGGACTGCTGAGGAAGCTGGGAGTACGCAAATGAAGACCATCACGATTTCCGGCAGCGACATGCAAAAGCGCATCGCGCGCTTCAAGGATCTCAAGCTGCTGCCGATCCAGCAAAGCGACATTCCGCTCGCGGCGCGCGACGTCGTGTACTCGCGCAAGCTCCTCTCGGTCATCGGCCTCGAGGGTGCCCAGACGCCCATCAACGTCGGCGCGCCGATCACTGGCGCCGCCGGGATGACGATGACGCTCGCGGTGTGTCCGCCCGGGCAAGGTCCGGGACTGCACGCCCATCGGCAGACCTATGAGACGTTCACGGTCCTCAAGGGCAGGTTCGAAGTCTCGTGGAACGACGACGGCTCCGAGAGCGCGGTGCTCGAGCTCTTCGACACGGTATCGTTTCCGCCGGGCGTGTGCCGCGCCTTCCGCAACATCGGCGGCGAGGAAGGCATCCTCCAGGTGCTGATCACCGGCGGCGTGCACGACATGACCGACATCGACTTCTCGGAGGATGCGAAGCGGAGAATCGAGTCCGTCGGCCGCGGGCTCTCGAAGGAGTTTGAAAAGGCGGGCTTCAGCTTCACCGCCGGCAAATAGATCTCACGGGCGCTTGAAGTCGGCACACATGCTGGGCGGTCCCACCCAGGACTGGTCGACCACCCTGCCGTTGTCGAAGACCAGCGTGCGCTCGCAGCGCTCCGGCGGCGACGGTGAGCCGACCGGCATTCCCACGCCAACGCCGACGCCTGTGGCGCCGCCGCCGCCGATCCTCACCCCGCCGACGCCGATGCCGACGCTCGGACCCGGCTGCGGATAAGCCGCAGTCTCCCACGTGTACCAGTAGCGGCCGTCGGCGGTGACGGCGCTGCGCGCTGGAGCGCCCCAGGCGCGCAGCACGTCTTCATAGATCGCGCCCTGCCAGGAGCTCTTCGCGTGCTCGACGTCCTGCGCGGTGGCGCAGGCCGCAAGCAGCACGGCGAGCGCCACCGCTGCACGCTTGCGGCTATTGCTCGTGCGCACCGCCGGGCTTGGTGACACCCTTGACCGCCTTCGAATAATTACGGACGTTGTACAGAACTTAGGCGCGTAGCCGCGCCGGCCGCTCGTTCACGAGACGCGCGGAGAATGATTCGATCTCGCCGGGTTTGCGCAGCATCTTGTCCACATCCGCGGCGTGCAGCTCCTCGGCATGGATCATCTGGCGGGCGAATTCCTCGAGCGCGATGGAGCGCCCTTCCACCAGGTGCAGCAACTGCTTGTAGAGTTCCAGCGCCGCGCGCTCGGCGTCGAGCGACTCGCGCAACATCGCGGCGATGTCGTGCTTGTGACTGTCGAGCAGCGGGCCGATGGCGAGCGACGGATCGGCACCGAGCGTGGTGATCCATTCGCCGAGCTGCTGAGCGTGCGCCATCGATTCCTCCGCCTGCGCGCGCAGCCAGGAGACGATCGGAATGCGGCCGAAGCCGAAGACGAGGAACGAGTAGTGCGTATAGCGCACCACGCCGGCAAGCTCGGCTTCGAGCAGGCGATTGAGCACGTCGATGACCGGCTTCTCGTCGAGCTTGGGCATGGTCATTCCTCTCGGCAAAGAAAATCAGGGCCAGGGCGGACAGCCCTGACCCCGAATCCGGTCTAGGCGTGGGCCCCGGGGCTCTGGTTGTGCTGGCTGCCGGGCTTGGTCACGCCTTTGACGGCCTTGCTCGCCGAGCGCACTTCGGTCTGCGCCACATCGCCCAGCGAGACGATGCCGACGAGACGCTTGTCGCGGCTCACCACCGGCAGGCGGCGCACCTGCTCACTGCCCATGTTCTTCGCCACGTGGTCGAGCTCCTCGTCCTCGTAGCAGTAGAGCACCTGCTCGGTGCTCATCACGTCGCGCACCGGCGTATCCGGTCCCTTGCCCAGGGCCACCGCGCGGATGGCGATGTCGCGGTCGGTGATCATGCCCACCAGGCGGTCGTTCTCGCCCACCGGCATCGCGCCGGCGTCGATCTCGGCCATGATTTTCGCCACGTCGCGGATGCTCTGTCCCGGGGTGGCAATACGCACTTCGCGTGTCATTGCTTCGCTGACTCGCATTGGGTCTCCTTCCTTGGGGTTATTCCCTCCTAGCTCCAAGCAAGAGATAGACCGCAAATGTCAGCATTGTGACGGTGACTGCAATGCTCGATCCGACCGCGAACGCGGCCGCCGGGATGATGAAGAACTTCGCCTGCGCGGCAAGCGCCTCGGTCGGCGCGATCGCGAGGAACAGGCTCGCGGCGATCATCACCCAGCGGCGGATGTACGCCACGAGCATCCAGCGCATCGCGCGGTTGTATGAGAGCGCGCGCTCGCGCGCCGGCGGCGGGCCGCTGGAAGCATCCTTGAATAACGCGAAGGGATGCAGATACAGCGCGAGTTGCTGCGGCAGCGGCAGGCGCGCGCGCCGCTCGCGGATCAGCAGGGACTCAACGTCGCCATCTTGCTGCATGCGCTAGCTTCGCCTGAATGTGTTGCGTGCATCCACTTTCGCCGTAGCACGCGCGGCGGAAGCCATGCACCATCATCGAGCATGGTGCGGGGCAGCAGACCTCAGGAGCCAATCTAGCGGCTGGAACCGCTCGCGGCGCCGCCGGTTTTGACGCTGCCACCTTTCTTAAGGCAAAGCTCTTTTTCCGGGCCGAACAGCTCGTCACACGACTTCTTGGGCGGCTCCTCCGAGCGACCGAGCTGTTCGCGCATGTTCTTTTCCTCGGCGATGCAGCGCTCGTGCTCCACGCCGGCAAGCAAATCGCATTGGCTGCGCTGGATCGGCGCGGCTCCCTCGGGACGCCGATCGCTCTCGCGCGGCGCCTGGGCAAACGCGGCGCAAGAGGCCGCGAGGAGCAATGTGCTCAGCAATGTTCTCTTCATGATGCCTTCCCCGTTGGGTGGATGTGCTGCGAATGCGGCCCGCCATGCCGGCAAAGCGCGCCGATCGCTGCGGCTGCCGTGCCGGCATCGTGCTTCAGCGCGACGTCGGCGAGGGACACGATGCCGACCAGCCGCGTCGCCCGATCGATCACCGGCACGCGGCGCACGCGCGCCTCGCCCATGCTTTTCGCCACGTGCTCGAGGTCCTGATCGTCGTAACAGAAGAGCACCTCGCGGCTCATGATTTCGCCGACCGGCGTTTGCGGCCCTTTGCCGGCGGCCACTCCACGGATGGCGATATCGCGGTCGGTGATCATGCCGACGAGGCGATTGTCCTCGCCCACAGGCAGCACGCCCGTGTCGCGCTCGGCCATCGCTTTCGCACAGTCGAGAATGCTCTGCCCGGGATTACAAACGCGTACTGCCCGCGTCATGGCTTCGCTGACCCGCATATCAGTGCGACACGCGCGCCCGGCCGTGGTTCTGCCGCCGCAGGCGAGCCGATTGCAGTGGCCCGCAGCGTGGAACCGTATTTGCGGTTGCGAGTCAATCGCTGATGGATACCCATGCGCTGTATCACTACCCCGCGCGCGGCGAGCTGCCGCGGTGGCTCATCGTCGGCTTTCTGTCGGGCGCGGCATCAGTGCTGCTATTCCACCAGGGCGCGCTCGCGTTGCTGCACGCGCTGCAGCTCGCCGAGCGTGCGCCTTATTCATTCGCGCCCACGGGTCCCTGGGGCATACCCCAGCTCTGGTCGCTCGCCTTCTGGGGCGGCGTGTGGGGCGCACTGCTCGCGGCATCGCTTGGCCGGCTCGACGGCGCGCGCCTCCTGCTGAGCGCCACGCTGTTCGGGGCAGTCCTGCCGACGCTTGCGGCGTGGTTCCTCGTGGCGCCGCTCAAGGAACAGCCGATCGCCGCCGGCTGGATTCTCGCGGCCATGGCGGTGGGCGTCATCGTCAATGCGGCGTGGGGGCTTGGCACCGGGATCGGGCTCGCGCTCTTCGGCAGGCGCCATGTCCATTGAAGGCGTGATGAAGCAGGGCTTCGTCACGGAGAAGGTGGACAACGTCGTCAACTGGACGCGCACCGGGTCGCTGTGGCCGATGGCCTTTGGGCTTGCCTGCTGCGCGGTGGAGATGATGCACGCGGCCGCCTCGCGGTACGACCTCGACCGCTTCGGCATGGTGTTTCGCGCGAGCCCGCGGCAATCGGACCTGATGATCGTCTCGGGGACGCTATGCAACAAGATGGCGCCGGCACTGCGCAAGGTCTACGATCAGATGGCCGAGCCGCGCTGGGTAATCTCGATGGGCTCGTGCGCCAACGGCGGCGGCTACTATCACTATTCGTACTCGGTGGTGCGCGGCTGCGACCGCATCGTGCCGGTCGACATCTACGTGCCCGGCTGCCCGCCGACCGCCGAGCAGCTCCTCTACGGCATCGTGCAGTTGCAGAACAAGATCAGGCGCACCAACACGGTCGCGCGCTGAACGGCGCATGACGCTCAAACTGACATCGCCGGCTTTTACGCCGGGAAGCGAGATTCCGTCCAAGCACACCTGCGAAGGCCAGGATGTCTCGCCGCCGCTGGCGTGGTCCGGCCTGCCCGCGAACACGAAGAGCCTGGCGCTCATCGTCGACGATCCTGACGCGCCCGATCCGGCCGCGCCGAAGATGACCTGGGTCCACTGGGTGCTCTACAACATTCCGCCGAGCGCGAGCTCGCTGCCCGAAGGGGCGAAGCCGCTGCCCGCGGGAACGCTGGCGGGACAGAACGACTGGAAACGCACCGGCTACGGCGGCCCGTGTCCGCC
>DASXRW010000323.1:0-3662 GCA_036506355.1 Burkholderiales bacterium | reverse complement strand
TGAGCCGAACAAGCATCGCGAGACGCTGCTCTCGCTGCCGCACGCCGCGGTGCAGGCGGGCCTCGGTACGCTTGGGCTGAACCAGCAGCTCCTCACGCGCGAGTTCGGTCCGCGCGTGCTGCTCACCGCGGTGCTGTGCTCGGTGGACGTCGAGTGCGATCAGCCGATGACGGAAGCGCTGTGCCTCGGGCCCGAATGCGGTCGCTGCCTGAAGGCCTGCCCGGGTGACGTGATCCGGCACTGGGACCGCGACTGGGAAGCCTGCGACCGCTACCGCTCGCCGCACGGCTTCGCGCAGCTCACGGAGTATCTCGGGCGCGTGATCGACGAGCCCGACACGAAGCAGAAGAAGGCGATGCTGCGCTCGGAGGATAGCTTCAACCTCTGGCAGAGCATCCTGCGCGGCGCCGGCGTCATCACCGGCTGCCGGCGCTGCGCCGACGTGTGCCCGGTCGGCGCCGACTACGAGCCGATGCTGAAGGACGCGCTCGACGCGATTCCGGAGAACACGCCGCAGAAGGAGGCGCGTCTTGCCGCGATGCTCGCCGCCGAGCCCTCGGCGCCCTATCAGCGGCAAATTCAGTGGATTGGACGCAGACCGGCTAAGTCACCGTAGAATCCGCCGAGGAGGGAAATCCATGGCAACCAAAGCGGTCGCTGTCATTGCCGCCGCGGCGCTGGCGTTCAGCGCGCACGCGGCGAACGAGCTGAAGATCGGTTTCCTGTCGACGCTCTCCGGCCCGGCCGGCGGCATCGGCATCGAGATCCGCGACGGCTTCAATCTCGCGGTGAAGCTCGCCGGCGGCAAGCTCGGCGGGCTGCCCACCGAAGTGATCTTCGCCGACGACACGCTCAATCCCGATACCGGCCGCCAGCTCGCCGAGCGCCTCCTGAAGCGCGACCGCGTGAACCTGATGACCGGCGTGGTGTTCTCGAACGTGATGCTCGCCATCTGGCCGACGATCCAGGAATCGAAGGTCTTCTACATCGCGCCGAACGCGACGCCGACCAAGATTTCCGGCGAAGGCTGCAATCCGTACTTCGTTTCCGCGTCATGGCCGAACGAGGGCTACCACGAGGCCGCCGGGCATTTCGCGAAGTCGAAGAAGTACGCGAACGCCTATCTCATCGCGCCGAACTATCCGGCCGGCAAGGACGCCACCTCCGGCTTCAAGCGCGGTTTCGCCGGCACCATCTCCGCCGAGGTCTATGTCAAGCTGAACCAGCTCGATTACTCGGCCGAGCTTGCGCAGATCCGTGCCGCGAAGCCCGCGGCGCTCTACGCCTTCCTGCCCGGCGGCATGGGCATCAACTTCATCAAGCAGTTCGTCGCGGCGGGCCTCTCGTCCGAGGTGCCGCTCGTCGTGCCGGGCTTCGTCGACGATCAGGACATCGTGCGCGCGGTGGGCGAGCCGATGCTCGGCATCTTCGACACCGCGCACTGGGCCTACGACCTCGACAACGAGGCCAACCGCAAATTCGTCGCGGAATTCGAGAAGGAGTACAAGCGCATTCCGTCGGTGTTTGCCGAGCAGGGCTACACCACGGCGCTGATCATCGACGGCGCCGTGCGCACGGCCAAGGGCAAGGTCGAGGACGTGAAGGCGTTCCACAGCGCGCTGATGGGCGCGCCCGCGCGGGTGAAGACGCCGCGTGGCGACTGGAAGTTCGCCCCGAACGGCACGCCGATCCAGGACTACTACCTGCGCGTCGTGGCGAAGGACGCCAAGGGGCGCCTAGTCAACAAGAAGATCGGCACGGTACTGAGCAAGCACGTCGATTTCTGGGCCAAAGACTGCAAGATGAAATAGCCGTGAGCGCCTGAATCCCGCGGGGGTGAGGCGCGAGCCTCGCCCCTTTTTTGTTCATGTCCCCCATCCTGATCGTCGAACAGATGCTGAACGGCCTGCAGTTCGGGCTGATGCTGTTCCTGCTCGCCGCGGGGCTGACGCTGGTGTTCGGCATCATGGACATGATCAACCTCGCGCACGGTTCGCTCTACATGATCGGCGCGTACTTCATGGCGAGCTTCGTGCAGGCGACCGGTTCGTTCTGGTTGGGATTGCCACTCGCGCTCGCGGCGACGGCGCTGGTCGGCGCGGTGCTCGAGATGTCGCTCCTGCGCCGCCTCTACGGGCGCGATCACCTCACGCAGGTGCTCGCCACCTTCGCGATCATCCTCATCGCCAACGAAGCGGTGCGCATCATCTGGGGCTCGCAGCCGGTGCTGCTCAACGCGCCCGCAGCGCTCAGCGGCCCGGTGACGCTGCCCGGTGGCATGCACTACGCGTCGTACCGCCTGGCCATCATCGGAGTGGGGAGCGCGGTCGCTGTGGCTTTGTATTTCCTGGTGACAAAAACCAGAGTCGGCATGCTGGTGCGCGCCGGCGCCTCGAACCGCGAGATGGCGGTGGCGATGGGCGTCAACATCCGGCGGCTCTTCACCGTGGTGTTCGCGCTCGGCGCGGCGCTCTGCGCGCTCGCCGGCGCCATGCTCGGGCCGATCCTCGCGGTGCAGGTCGGCATGGGCGAGAACATCCTGATCCTCGCGTTCGTGGTGATCGTGATCGGCGGCATCGGCTCGATCCGCGGCGCCTTCGTCGGCTCGCTCTTGGTGGGCATCGTCGACACGAGCGGGCGCGCCTTCCTGCCGCTCGCCTTCGGCGCCTTCCTGCCGCCGCAGTTTGCGAGCGCGGCCGGACCGGCGGTCGCCTCGGTGCTGATCTACGTGCTGATGGCCGGGGTGTTGTACTTCCGGCCGCAGGGTCTCTTTCCCGCCCGCGGCTGATGCGCGCCCTCCTGGTTTTTCTAGCCTTGGGGATATTCCCCGTCGTGATGCAAGCGATGGACGCGCTCTTCTACGTGAGCTTCGCGAGCCGCGTGCTGGTCTACGCCATCGCGGCGACAAGTCTCAATTTGGTGCTGGGCTACGGCGGCATGGTGAGCTTCGGCCACGCCGCCTTCTTCGGCGCCGGCGCCTTCGTGGTCGGCATCCTCGCGGTCGAAGGCGTGCGCAGCGCCTGGATCGCGTGGCCGGCCGCGGTGGCGGTGGCGGCGCTCGCCGCGCTCGTCATCGGCGCGATGTCGCTGCGCACGCGCGGCGTCTACTTCATCATGATCACGCTCGCCTTCGCGCAGATGATGTACTACATCTTCGTCTCGCTGAAAGCGTATGGCGGCGACGATGGGCTCTCCTTGCCCGGCCGCTCGACCGTCGGCATGGACGTGAACCTGCGCAACGATCTCGTCTGGTACTACATCGTGCTCGCGCTCCTCGCCGCGGTGCTCTACGGCCTGCATCGGCTGGTGCACTCGCGCTTCGGCCGCGTGATCGACGCGATCCGCGAGAACGAGGCGCGCGCCGAGGCGATCGGCTTTCCCGTCTACCGCTACAAGCTGCTCTGCTTCGTCATCTCCGGCGCCGTCGCCGGGCTCGCCGGCGCGCTTATCGCCAACCAGTCGAGCTACGTGAGCCCAAGCCTTCTGCACTGGATCCAGTCCGGCACGCTGATGATCATGGTGATCCTCGGCGGCGTCGGCACGCTCTGGGGCGGCGTGATCGGCGCGGCGGTGCTCCTGCTGCTCGAGCACCTGATCGCCGACTACCGCATCGGCTGGCTCGCGGCGCTCGCGCCGAACTACCAGGATCACGCCGGGCTCGC
>DASXRW010000322.1:0-3334 GCA_036506355.1 Burkholderiales bacterium | reverse complement strand
GGCTGTCGGTCAGGCGGCGGCCTTCGTCGTACAAGCGCGACAGCGCGTCCGCCGAGCGCTCAGCAGCGAGCGACGCGAGCAGGCGTTCTCGATTGCGCAGCGCGACACGACGCGGTTTCCTTCCGATGGCGGCGTATACGTTTTCCGCGTACGCGAATACTCTAGCCGCGTCATCGATGCGTCCGCGCCTTGCAAGCAGCGATGCTGCATCATGCAGGACGAATGCGCCGTTGCCGAATCCGCGCCTGACGAGAGGCAGGGCATCGCGAAAGGCAGATTCTGCCTCCTCGAGGTGACCCGATTCCATCAAGGCTGTCGCATAGTTGCGTACCGACATGCCGTTGCCGTACTGGGTCGTTGAAGCGCGCACGCGAGAGGTCGGCTCGCGCAGCATCTCGACGGCCCGCTCAGGGTGTCCGGCGGCGACTTCGAGATCGGCCAGCAGGCTTAACGCAATCAACTCGTCGGCGTCGCCGCTCATCTCGCGGGACAGCTCCAAGTAGGCGACGTAGTGCTCGCGCGCTTCCTTCGGCTGGCCGATGTTATCGAAATACAGGCCGGCCACGTTGTGGTAGCCCGCGCGCAGTCGCGGCGGCCACGACGGATCGACCAATCGTTTCGCCTCGGCAAGCGCGCGGTGCGCCTCATCGAACCGGTGGGCAAGCAGGGTTGCGTATAAGAGCTGGTGCCACCCCAGGAATTCACCCACCGGATCATGCGCGTCGCGATACAGCGCGATCGCCCGGTGCGCGTCCTGAGCGGACGTGTCGAGCGACGCTGCGATGCCTTGCTCGGCGCACGCAGCCCAGAAGCGGGCAGCATCCGCCGTTGGAATGGAGGCGTCGATCCTCGGCTTCAGCGCCTTGCACCACTGCCAGCCTTCCCATTGCAGCCCGACGTTCGTGAGGAAGCTCCGACCTGTTCCCGAAGCCCCGACGAGCGCGATCGCGATGCGCAGATCGCCATCGGGTCCGCTTGCCCAATGAAACGCGCTCCGAAGATTGTCGAGATCTGCGCTCAGCCGCCCCAGTTGATCGCCCGGCAGCGTGCCGGCACCAACCATGTCCCAATAAAAGCGCTCGAACAATGACAGCGTGACCTCCGCATGCCGGCGAAGCATCGGCAGCGTTTGCCCGCGCGCAGCCAAACGCTCGAGTGCGAAGGCTCGCGTCGTCTCCAGCATGCGGTAGCGAGCGCTTCCGCCTTCTGCGATGACCAGCGACTTATCGACGAGCGCACCCAAATGATCGAGGACCGCCCATTCGTCGATCTCGGCATCGCTTGCCAGCTTCTGCGCCGACTCCAGGGAGAAGCTGCCGGCGAACACGCCGAGCGCATCGAAGATTCTCTGTTCCGGATCCGACAGCAGGCCGTAGCTCCACTCCAGTGCCGCGCGCAGCGTCTGATGCCGACGCAACGCCAGGCGCGAGCCTGCGGTCAGGAGGCGGAAGCGTTCATCGAGCCGATCGCGCACGCCCTCCACGCCGAGGAGCGGCACGCGCGCAGCCGCCAGCTCGATCGCTAGCGGAATGCCGTCGAGCCGCCGGCAGATGTCTACCACAGCGGCGACGTTGGCATCGCTCACGAGAAATCGCGGCTCGAGCGCCTGCACGCGTGCGGCAAGAAGTTCGACCGCGCCTGCCTCACGCGCCCGCTCCGGCGTGACCTCGATCGGCAGCGACAGCGCGCCGAGCCGATAGACGTGCTCGTCCGGATGCCGCAACAGCTCCTGGCTGGTAGCGAGAAGGTGCACGCGCGGTGCACCCTTGCGCAAGGCCGCGACCACTTCGTCCACCGCCTCCAGCAGGTGCTCGCAATTGTCGAGCACCAGCAAAAGACGGCGATCGGCTAACGCCTGCACCGTGAGCTCGAGCGCGATACCCGGGTCGCCCGTCACCAGCCCGATCGCGCGGGCCACCGTCACGGCGACGAGATTCGGATCGGCGAGCGGCGCGAGCTCGACCCAGCGCACCCCCTCCACAAACGTGTCCCGCAGGTCGCGCGCGACGGCTTGGGCAAGTCGAGTCTTGCCGATGCCGCCCGGCCCGACGACGGTGACCAGCAGGTTGTGCTCGATCAATTCGCGCAAGGCCGAAAGATCTTCGGCGCGCCCATACAGTGGCGCCGCCTCGACGGTGACCGTGGACGGCACGACCTTGCCGGCCTTCGTGGTCGCCGCGGCGTGCGGATCGACCGCGTAGACCTGGATGAGCTGGGCGATATTCTTCAATTGCCGCGCGCCCTGGTCTTCGAAGGAATAGTCGAGCTTGCTCGCTACTTCTTCGTATACCTTGCCCGAAACGCGGATTCCGCCAGGCTCGGCAAGCGCTTCGAGGCGAGCTGCGACATTGACGCCGTCGCCGAAAATGTCGTCGCCCTCGATGATGACGTCACCCAAGTTGACGCCGATGCGAAAGTCGATCCGTCGATCGACGGGCGTCCCCGCATTGCGCTCGGCCATGCCGCGCTGAACGTCCACGGCACAGCGCATCGCATTGACCACGCTGGAGAACTCCAGCAGCAATCCGTCACCGGTGGTCTTGACGATCCGGCCGCCGTGCTCCGCGATCTTCGGGTCGATGAGCTCCCGCCGGTGGCCCTTCAACGCCGCGAGGGTGCCGCTCTCATCGCTGGCCATGAGCCGCGAATAGCCCGCCACGTCGAGGCAGGCGATCGCTGTGAGTCGACGTTGCTCGCGCGCCATCGGGTTCTATCATGCTGATCCGCGCAAGCGCGCGAATCCGGCGTCGAGATCGGCGATCAGATCGTCGACGCTCTCCAGCCCGACGTGCAGGCGCAGGTACGGGCCGCCCGGTTCCCAGCGGATCGTGCGCTTCGCGCGCTCGACATTGGCGGGGATGATGAGACTTTCGAAGCCGCCCCAGCTCCAGCCCATCCTGAACAGCCGCAAGCCGTCGAGGAGCGCGGCGACACGTGCCTTGGCAACGGGTTTGAGAACCACGCCGAACAGCCCGCACGCGCCGGTGAAGTCGCGCTGCCAGAGCTCGTGGCCGCGCGATCCGGGGAGTGCGGGGAAAATCACCTCCTGGACTTCCGGCCGTCCACGCAACCAGTGGGCGATCGTCAAAGCGCTTTGCGTGTGCCGGTCCAAGCGAACGGCGAGTGTGCGCAGGCCGCGCAGCGCGAGAAAGGCATCATCGCTGGAAACCGCAACGCCCATGTCGGTCCACAAGCGATGCAGCGCAGGAAACGTCGCCTCGCTGCAGTCGATCACGCCGACCAGCACGTCGGAATGGCCGCCGAGATATTTGGTCCCGGCATGAAGAGAAATGTCCGCGCCGCGCGCAAACGCGGAGAAACCCAGCGGCGTGGC